>CAZZGU010000082.1:5829-10397 GCA_964653755.1 uncultured Nigerium sp.
CCTGTCCACCCCACGCTGCTGGAGAAGTACGAGGGGTTCTTCCCAGCCGCGGTCATCACGGTGACCGACGGCGTCCATGTGGCCCGAGGGTACAACCGTGACAATCCGACCCTGATCGAGGGCACCAACGGCCTGATCGTCATCGATCCCGGAGAAAGCATCCCTGCGGCGCAGACGGTCAAAGCAGCCTTCAACGCCCAGTTGGACAACATCTTCGACAAGAAGCCGGTCAAGGCGATCATCTACACCCACGGTCACGACTGCCACATCAACGGTGCCTCCGTCTTCGCCGACGAGCACACGGAGATCATCGCCCATGAGAGCCTCATGGCGAACTTGTTCGACGAGTGGTACGGCCAGCTCTATCCCTCGAGGGTCGAGGGAGGTATCAAGATGTCCGGGCTCCTGTTCCAGGATGATCCTGCCCTGGACAATGACGGATGGTATGCGGGCTACGTCCTGGCCGGGCCGCAGGTCATCGGGCCGTCGGGCTTCCTGCCACCCACGAAGACCGTGAAGGACGAACTCAAGACCGTGACCGCGGGGGTCGAGATCAACCTGATCGCAGTGGCCGGTGAGACGCAGGGCATCCTGCTGGTGTGGTTGCCGCGCAAGGACGTCCTCATCGAGATCGGCGTTCTCTACGAGGCATTTCCCGCGCTGACGACGATGAGGGGCAGTGGGCAGCGGAATCCTCTGGATTATGTCGACACCCTGAAGAAGATGCGGAGCCTCAACGCGGAGCACATGGTGGCGCTGCATGGCGCCAATCCGGTCACCACGGGGGAGGACAAGGTCCGCCAATACCTCACCGACTTCAGTGACACCATCCAATTCATGAACGACCAGACCGTGCAGTACCTGAATCAGGGCTACACGCCCGGAGAGATCAAGGACCTGCTCGTTCTCCCACCCCATCTCGCCTCCAACCCCAACCTGCAGGAGACCTATGGGTCACTGGAATGGGACGTTTATCACATCTTCCGCTACTACCGGGGCTACTACACCGACGAAGTCAGGGACCTCTTCCCCCAGTCCCCGTTGAGCGAGGCGCAGATGTCGGCCGAACTCGCAGGCGGAGTTGCCGCGCTGGCGTCCAAGGCCGAGGACGCCCGGGTCGGAGGCAACCTGGAGTGGGCGCTTAGGCTGGCCGACGACGTTCTCGTGCTG
This sequence comes from uncultured Nigerium sp., assembly GCA_964653755.1. GTDB lineage: Bacteria > Actinomycetota > Actinomycetes > Propionibacteriales > Propionibacteriaceae > Propioniciclava. The sequence continues at coordinate 7,000 of CAZZGU010000082.1, forward strand.
GATCCCGACAACAGCGATGCCTTCGAGACCAAGAAGGCGGCGATGCTGGCGCTGGCGGAGAGCACCATGAACTCCCAGGCGCGCAACATGCTCCTGTCGGACTACCTCCTGATGACCAAACAGGTCCCGCCGCAGGCCTTCCCCTTCGGTGACCCGCAGGCGATCTACGCCCGGATGGGGGACAATCCCGTCCAGTTGATGCCGCTGGAGAGTGCCCACCGGATCATGGCCGTCAGCCTCAACGCGTCCAAGTCCATGGAGACGGACCAGGTCGTCGACCTGCGCCTGACGGACGTGAAGAAGAACGCCCCTGAACCCGACCGATACACCCTGCAGGTCCGCAAGGGCGTCCTCGAAGTGAATCCCCCCTCCGTGGGCCAGAGCCTGTTCACCATCAGCACCTCCACGCTGACCTGGAAGGAATTGGTCCTGGGCAAACTCACTCCCCAAAGCGCCGTTTCGGAAGGCAAGGTGACCATCGCCGGAGGTACTCCGGACCAGTTCTACGCCTTCATGGATCTCTTCCGGTGAGCGGGGCCTGAGAAGCGCGCAACGGTTGCGGGTTGAGCCTGTCGATACCGGGTTCTGACAGGCTCGACCCGCGTCGCTCGAGCCTGTCGGAATGGATCGACAAGACACGGGCCCTCGGCGCACGGAACGCAGGCCCTCGGCGCACGGAACGCAGGCCCTCGGCATACGGAACGCAGGCCCTCGGCGCACGGAAGGCAGGCCCTCGGCGAAGATCAGCGGTACTGGGCCAGCGCGGCGCGGGCCTCAGCCACGGCGGACGCCGCCGCCTCAGCCGGCTCGACGCGGGTCACCGCCGGCCCCAGCCGCAGCAGCAGGCGCCGCAGCCACGCCGGGTCGGCCACGAGCAACCGCGCCCGGACCCCGCCGTCACCCAACGGCGTGACCTGGAGCATCGGGTGGTACTCGGTGATCCAGCGCCCTGCGGCGCTCAGCTCCAGGGTGACCTCGACGGCGTCCGGGAACGCGTCGAGCCAGCCCGACGACGCCGCGGGCGGCTCCCCGTGGTCGACGACCGGCAGGTCGGTGGCCGCCACGGATTCGATCCGGTCCAGCCGGTAGGTCCGCCAGGCGTCGCGGTCGCGCGACCAGGCGTCCAGGTAGCCGTAGCCGTCGCGCGAGGCCACTCGCGCCGGATCCACCAGCGGCGTCGTCGTCTCGCCGCGCAGAGCGCCGTGGTAGGTCAGCCGGACCGCCACCCGCTCCTCCATCGCCGCCGCCAGCGCGTCCCGGACCGCGGCCTCCCCCGTCACGAGCCGGACGCCGACGCGCGGCGGAGCCAGTCCCCCGACCACGGACTCGAGCTTGGCCAGCGCAGAGGCGACGGCGGCCGCGGTGGACCGGTCAGCCGACTCCTCCAGCGCACGCAGCGCAACCATGAGCGTCATCGCCTCGTCGACGGTCAGCCGCAGCGGACGGGCCAGGAAGTCGGCGTTGGTGAGCCGGATCCGGCCTTCCACCTCCAGTGCGTCCATGTCGACCTCGATGAGGTCGCCCGGCATCCCGCCGGGCAGGCCGCAGTACCACAGCACGTTGAGGTCGGCGACGAGCTGGCGCGTGCTCACCCCGAAGAGCCCGGCGGTCTCGGCGAGATCGGCGTCCGCATGCGCCTGCAGGTAGGGCACGAGCGCGAGAAGACGCGCCACCTGGTCGGCCGACGTCATTGCCATCGCCGCGACCCTTCCTCCTGGCGCTGCGCGCCGTCCCAGCGCTGGGCCACCCCCTCCAGGTGCGCGACGACGGCGGAGCGCAGGGCGTCCGGGGCGAGGACGACGACGTCGGCGCCCCAGGAGGCGAGCTCGCCGGCGGCGTCGGCGTCCGGTCCGACCGGAACGCGCCACAGCGACCAGCCCGCGCTGGCCTCGCCGTCGGCCGGCATCGCGGCACGGCGCAGCTCGTGGGCGACGCCGTCGCGGACGGCGACCAGGGCCTCCCCCTCGCGGGCCGCCGGCTCCAGCGAGGCCAGGTGCCGCTCGACGACCGCCGGCTCCGGCGGCGCGTAGGAGCCCGGACGGCCGTCGGTGCGGGGCTCGTCCTCGAGCCGGGAGATCTTGTAGGACCGGCCCTCCCCACGCACGAGGTCGAACCCCACGAGGTACCAGGCGCCCTTGCGGTACGCCAGCGTCCAGGGCTGCACGCGCCGGTCGACGCCGCGGTACCGGAAGGCGACCGGCGTCCGCGTCATCGTCGCTTGCCACAGGGGCTCGAAGGCGGGCTCCCGGGCCCCCATGCTCGGCGCGAAGGCTGCGACGCGGCCGGCGTCCGGGTCCAGCCCGGCGGCGCGGAGCTTGGCGAGCGCCTTGACCGCGCTCCCTGCGAGCCGTGTGCTCTCCCAGACGCCCGCGGCGACGCCGAGGGCCGCTGTCTCGGCGGCGTCGAACTCCACCGGGGGCAGCTCGAAGTCGGTGCGGCGGATGCGGTACCCCACCTCGTCCGGAAACAGCGGCGAGTTGCTGCCGGTCTCCACGGGGACGCCCAGGGAGCGCAGTTCGTCCTTGTCACGCTCGAAGGTGCGCTCGAACGCCGCGTCGGACAGACCCGCGTACCCCTCGACGAGTGCGCGGATCCGCTCGCGCTCGACGAACCGACGCGCCATCAGCAGGCAGATCGTCAGATTCATGATGCGCTCGGACTTGCGGGCGGACACGGCGGCTCCCGGTCAGCCGACGCAGCCGTGGCTGCGGGCCGGACGGCTCGCGGCGGACTGGACAGGGCTGGGCACGTCCCCCATCCTGTCACGTGGCGTCGGCCGCGGCCGTCGCCGCCCGTGGTCTGCCGCGGCCGTCGCCGCCCGTGGTTCGGAACGCGTGGTCCGGAACGCGTGTCGAGGGGAGGATGTCGTGGGAGCAGGCAGGTTCGCGCCGAGCCCGACCTCCGACCTCCACGTCGGCAATCTGCGCACCGCCCTGATCGCCTGGCTCCTGGCGCGGTCCACAGGCCGGCGGTTCCTGCTCCGCATCGAGGACCTCGACGCGGCCCGCGTCGCGGCCGCCCCCGACGTCGCGCGCCGCCAGCTGCGGGACCTCGCCCGCCTCGGCCTGGAGTGGGACTCCCCCGTCGTCACCCAGAGCCAGCGCCTCGACCTCTACGCGGACGCCGTGCGGTCGCTGCCGACCTACGAGTGCTTCTGCACGCGCCGGGAGATCGCCGAGGCAGTCTCCGCGCCCCACGCGGACGGCCATCGCCCCTACTCCGGGACCTGCCGCACCCTCACCCACGCCCAACGTGCCGAACGCAGGGCCGTCCGTGCGCCCGCGCTGCGCGTGGACGCCGGCGGCGCCCACCAGAGCGTCACTGACCTGTGGGCCGGCGAGGTGACCGGGGTGGTCGACGACTTCGTGGTCCGCCGCGGGGACGGAGCGTACGCCTAC
>CAZZGU010000083.1:0-6443 GCA_964653755.1 uncultured Nigerium sp.
CGTCCAACTCGGTGCTCGGTGGCGTGACGGTCGGCACGGTCAACGACAACGGCGTGCTGTTCGACTTCGCCAAGGACAACCCGACCACGCACGTCATCCAGGAGTTCGAGACCGGCGAGCAGTACGGCTTCAACGTCGGCAACGACAACAAGGCGCTCGCCAAGAAGATCGACGAGGTCCTCGACGCGGCCAAGGCCGACGGCACTTACAACGACATCTACAAGAAGTGGTTCGGGGTCGACGCGCCCCAGTGACCTGACGTTGCGGCGTCCGCCGTTCCAGGGGTTTCGCCAGCTCAGCCACCTCGGTCGAGCTGGTCGGGACCGGAACGCCGGACGCCGCGGCCCAGGGCAGACCAGCCCGACAGGAGGACCATGACCGTCACGCAGAACACCGAGGCGCCCCCGCGACGCAAGCTGTCGCCCCGCAAACGCGCCCGTCGTATCCGTTTCGCCCAGTACGCCGTCCTCGTGGCTGTCCTGGTCCTCGTCCTGTTCTCGATGGACATCCGGCAGGTCCAGGCGGTCTTCTTCCGCCCCGACCTGATAGCCCTGACGTTCACCTCGGGTCTGCCCAACGCCCTGCTCAACACCATCCTGTACACGGCAGGCGCGTTCGCAGTCGGCCTCTTCCTCGGCACCGTGCTGGCCCTCATGCGCCTGTCGTCGGTGGGTCCCTACCGCTGGATCGCCAGCATCTACATCGAGTTCTTCCGCGGGGTTCCCGCCATCATCGTCCTGCTCGCGTTCGGGCTGCTCCCTGTCGCCTTCCCCGGCCTGAGGTTCCCCCTCGACCCGTACGGCACCGTGTGGACGGCGTTGGGCATGGTTTCGGCCGCCTACATGGCCGAGACGATCCGCGCCGGCATCCAGGCGGTGCCCAAGGGCCAGGTGGAGGCCGCTCGCTCGCTCGGAATGCCTGCAGGGATGGCCATGCAGCGCATCGTCCTGCCGCAGGCCTTCCGCATCATCACGCCGCCACTCACCAACGAACTGATCCTGCTCACCAAGGACTCCTCGCTGGTGTACGTGCTGGGTCTGACCACCCGCGCCTTCGAACTGACGAAGTTCGGCCGGGACCTGTCGAACAGCAACGGCAACCTGACGCCGCTGGTCGTGGCAGGCCTGTGCTACCTGCTCATCACGCTTCCCCTCACCCTCCTGGTGCGGCGCATGGAGTCCAAGTCGAAGAGGAACCGGTGACCCGATGACCCAGAAAATCCCCACGGGCGACCGCAACGACGAGATCCAGATCTACGACCTCCACAAGTCGTTCGGGTCGCTGGAGGTCCTCAAGGGCATCACCCTCACGGTCCACCGAGGCGAGGTCGTGTGCGTGATCGGCCCCTCGGGCTCAGGGAAGTCGACGCTGCTGAGGTGCGTCAACCTGCTCGAAGAGCCGACCTCGGGGCGCATCTTCATCCTCAACGACGAGATCACCGACCCGGACGCCGACATCGACGCGATGCGGACCAGGACGGGCATGGTCTTCCAGCAGTTCAACCTGTTCCCCCACCTCACCGCCCTCGAGAACTGCACGATCGGGCAGATCCGCGTCAAGAAGATGGCGAAGGACGCAGCCGAGAAGACCGCCCTGAAGTACCTGGAGAAGGTGGGCCTCGGCGATCGCGGCCACTCCTACCCCGCCCAACTCTCCGGCGGACAGCAACAGCGTGTGGCCATCGCCCGCGCGCTCTCGATGGATGTCGAGATGATCCTGTTCGACGAGCCCACCTCGGCGCTCGACCCCGAACTCGTCGGCGACGTCCTGTCCGTCATGCGCGACCTCGCCCAGGGCGGCATGACGATGATGGTCGTCACCCACGAGATGGCGTTCGCGCGCGAGGTTGCCGACCGGGTGATCTTCATGGACGGGGGCGTCATCGTCGAGCAGGGCCATCCGGACGACGTCATCGGCCGACCCCAGGAGGAACGCACGCGGACTTTCCTCAAGCGCGTGCTGGATCCGACGCACGTCCACGCAGGCGAGGAGGACCAGGCCTACGCCGAGCGTCACCGCCCGGCCTGACCTGGTCCCCGTCGTTGGAAGCCGGTCACGCCCCCTGGTCGACCTCCAGGTGGATCACGCCGTAGTCGTAGGCGCGGCGTCGGTACACCACGCTCGGCGCGCCGGTCTCGGCGTCCACGTAGAGGAAGAAGTCGTGGCCGACGAGCTCCATCTCGTCCAGGGCCTGCGCCAACGTGAGCGGGGTGGACCTGAAGAACTTCTCGCGGACGACCAGCGGCCCCTCGCCGGTGACCTCGAGGCCCGCCACCTTGCGGACGGCCGGCTGTTCGACGCTCTGCGCGGCACCCTCGGCGGCCGGCACGGGCGTCTCGATCGCTTGCGTCACCCGCAGCCCGCGGTGGACCTTGCGACGGTCGGAGGCTCGCCGCAGCTGCGACTTCAGCCGGTCGAGGGCGTGCTCGAAGGCCACGGTCTTGTCGTCGGCGGACGCCTCGCCGCGGACCACCGGCCCCTTGCCGTAGAGGGTGATCTCGACCCGGGTCGACTGGTCGGGCTGCTTGTGTGCGAAGGCGGACACCTGGACCTCGACCCGGATCACGCGGTCCTTGAACCGCTCGATCGAGGAGATCCGTTCGGTCACCTTGTCCCTGAACTCATCGGTGATGGTGCAGCGCCGGCCGGTGACGAGGACGTCCATGTCTACCTCCTGAATCGTAGATGCGAATGGCACCAGCCAAGTCCTGCCCGTCTCCCGGGGAGCACTGGCCTGGGCGCCATGCCCCCAACTTAGTGCACGCACCGGGGTTTGCCAGAGGTTTGCCCGGTGTTCTTGCTGCGAACTCCCACCGGCTGCCACACGCCTGTAACACCGGGTAACACGCCCCTAACACCTCCACAACCGGGCTGCAACACGCACCGGTCACGCTGGGCACATGTTGTACGAAATCAGCGCAGGCGACACGGCCTGGGTCCTCATCAGCGCAGCGCTCGTTCTCCTGATGACCCCCGGCGTCGCATTCTTCTACGGCGGCATGGTGCGGGCGAAAGGCGTCCTCAACATGCTCATGATGAGCTTCGTCTCCATGGGGACGGTCGGTGTCATCTGGGTCCTCTTCGGCTACTCACTCACCTTCGGCGACTCGATCGGAGGCCTCATCGGCAACCCGCTGCAGTTCGCAGGACTCAACGGGCTCATGAGCCCCGACGCGGTGGTGGGCACGATCCCCACGCTGGCCTTCGTCGCCTTCCAGGCCTGCTTCGCGATCATCGCGGTGGCACTGGTGTCCGGCGCCATCGCAGATCGGGCGACGTTCGCCGGGTGGACCCTGTTCACGATCCTGTGGGCGATCCTGGTCTACTTCCCCGCGGCGCACTGGGTGTTCGCCTTCGATGGTGTGGCAGCAGAGAACGGCGGCTGGATCGCCAACGACGTCGCGGCGATCGATTTCGCGGGCGGCACGGCCATCCACATCAACGCAGGGGCGGCAGCCCTGGCCCTGGCCCTGGTGATCGGCAACCGCATCGAGTTCGGTCTCAAGCCCATGCGGCCCCACAACATGACCCTGGTCATGCTCGGCGCGGCCCTCCTGTGGTTCGGGTGGTTCGGCTTCAACGCAGGCTCGGCGCTCGGGGCCAACACCACGGCCGCCGTCGCCTGGGTGAACACCCTCGCGGCCACCGCCGCCGCCCTGCTCGCCTGGCTCGCTGTCGAGACGCTGCGCGACGGTCACCCGACCTCGCTCGGCGCGGCCTCGGGCATCGTCGCCGGCCTGGTGGCGATCACCCCCGCGGCAGGTTCGGTGAGTCCGATCGGTGCCCTCGTGATCGGGGCGATCGGTGGCGTGGCCAGCGCCTACGCCGTCCGGCTCAAGACACGGTTCGGCTACGACGACTCCCTGGACGTCGTGGGCGTCCACCTGGTCAGTGGTCTCGTCGGCACGCTCCTCATCGGTCTTCTCGCCGATCCGGAGTCACCGGCCGGCGTCGCCGGTCTCTTCTACGGCGGCGGCCTCGACCAGCTGGGGCGCCAGGCGATCGGTGCCGTCGCGGTCCTGGTGTACTCGTTCGTCCTCAGCTACGCCCTCGGCAAGCTGGTGGCCGCCACGGTGGGCTTCCGCGTGGCCCCGGCTCACGAACTCGGCGGGATCGACGTGGTGGAGCACAGCGAGGTCGGCTACGACCTCAGCCCGGTCTACTACTCCAGCCTCAACGGCGGGGTCCGGCGCACGCTGGTGCTCGGGCGTGAGGACCTGCCGGAGGACGCGCTGAGCGCTCTCGAGGCAGAGGAGGCACGCGCATGAAGCTCATCACCGCCATCATCCAGCCCGACGTGCTCGATCGCGTGCAGAAGGCCCTCGTCAAGTTCGGGGTCAAGGGGATGACCATCAGCGAGGTCAGCGGGTACGCCCGCCAGCGGGGGCACAAGGAGACCTACCGCGGAGAGACCTTCACGATCGACTTCATCGTCAAGGTGAGGCTCGAGATCCTCGCTCCCGACGACGAGGCCGACCAGATCACCCAGCTCATCTGCTCCTCTGCCCGAACGGGCGAGATCGGGGACGGGAAGGTCTGGGTGACCCCGGTCGATTCGGTGGTCCGGGTCCGTACCGGCGAATCGGGCGAGGACGCCATCTGACACCCAACCCCGGGAGGGCGCGGCGCTTCACTTCAGGCGCCGCGCCCTTCCGTCACGTCGCGGCGTCTCCGCGACCACGGCGGCCCCCACGACATGCGCGCCAGCGGCGGTGAGAGCACGCACCGCCTCGGTCAGGCTCGCACCCGTGGTCACGATGTCGTCCACCACGACCCACGCCCCACCCTGACAGGGTCGGGCCACCAGACGCCCGCGGAGGTTGGCCTGCCGCTCCGCGACCCCGAGCCCCGCCTGGTCCGCCACAGCGGCCGTCTGACGCAGGCGTCCGGCGGCGTCCGCGACGAGCCCGGCCTCGCGCAGGCAGCGCGCCGCCGCCCGCGCGAGACGCAGGGCGACGTCCTCTCCCCGGGCACGGACCGCGGCCCCGGCGGACGGCACGGGCGCGAGCCAGAGGCGATCGGGGCCCGGAGCACCGCCCGCGCGGACGGCCTCGGCCACCGCCAGCGCCAGCGCCGGGCCCAGGACCCGATCCAGGTACCAGGCGTTCCGCTCCTTGTAGGCAACCAGGGCGGCCCGCCACTCGTCCTCGTAGAACGCGGCGGACCAGACGGGGGGCCCCGCGGCGCCGAGGGCCACCCGGTGCGGCGTCGGGGCGGCCAGGGACGCCCGGCAGACCGGACACGGCCCGGCCGCCGGTTGCCCGCACACCGGACAGGCCGCACCGAGGAACAGGGCGGCCGCGGCGTCCACCAGCCTCGCTGCCACGCCGTCACGTTAGGAGGGACGCGTCAGGCTCAGCCGGGATACACCACGCCGCTCACCCCTGTCAGGAAGGGCGACCACCGGAAATCGGAGTAGTAGCGGTACACGTCGCCCTCCGGCGTCCGGACCACGGGGGCGACCCCGGGCGCCACGGCGAGCTCCACCAGGTCGCGGACGCTCGTGGGGCCGACCGCGTCCACCCCGGAGCCGTCCTGGGTGACCGACAGCACGAGGCTGCCGCCGGCGTCCTCTGCCAGGACCAGCAGCGTGTCCGCCGAGCGCCAGCCCACGTCGAGGGCCTGCCTCCCCTCGCCCAGCACGCCGTCGAGGCCCAGCTCAGTCCACCCTTCGAGACGGACCACGCCCTCGCTCCGCAGGACCCGGGCGGTCCCCACCACCTGCCGACCGTCGGGTCGCCTGGCGATCAGGGCCGCACGCACGGCGTCCGGAGCGAGCCGGAGCGCGGTCACGATGCCGTCCAGCCCGTCCACCTCGACGTCCTGCACCGCGTCGTCGACGGCGACCAGGAGCTGGCCTTCCCCGGTGGGCACCCACACCTCGCCGAGCCGGGAGTAGTGGGGGCGCAGCAGGGCCGGCGCGCGGGCCAGGGCCTCGGTGTCGGGCAGGGCGAGGGCGACCGAATCCAGGGCGTCTCGCGCGCCGGGAACGATCGCAGCCCGCAGGGCGTCGGAGCGGACGGCCGCGAACGCGACGTCAGTGCTGGCCGGCGCAACGGCCACCTGCTCGATGCCCCGGCTGCTCTCGATCACCCGCACCAACCGGCCGTCGGCCACCGCGAACAGCTGGCGACTCGTGAGCCGTTCCTGCGGGTCGGCCTCGGGGAAGGCATTCAGGGGCAGCACCCGCCCCTCGAAGTCCCCCAGGTCCCACACGGTGCCGTCGGAGTACTCGATCATCACGCCGGTGACGTTGTCGAACTGCCGCAGGGTCCACACCAGCTGGGTGGCCAGCCGTTCCTCGACGTCCTCGCCCAACGCACCCTCGGGCCGCTCCACGATGACGCGCGCCACCCCGGTCGAGGTCAGCTCGGCGGTCCGGACCGACGCTCCCGCAGGGGTCGGTTCGACGGCCGGCGCCAGCCACTCGGTGGGCCCGAGGG
>CAZZGU010000083.1:6453-10366 GCA_964653755.1 uncultured Nigerium sp.
CCGGGCTGCGCCCACGAGCTCCTGCCCCCGCGGGAAGAACCGCGTCTCGGGCACGAGCCAGTCCTGCCCCGGCGCGAAGAAGTGGACCGTGCTGCGGGCGAAGGCACTCCCGAACAGGTAGGCGGAGATCACGAGCCCCTCGGGGGGGTTCCCGATCCGCCACTGACCCTCGGCGTCACGCACCAGTCCGAAGTCGTGCTCGAGCCGGTCCGAGGACTGGCGGTAGGCGCCATCGGCGTCGACACGCCCCACGACAGGCGCCGCGAGCCTCACTCCAGCCTCGCTGACGCTGATCGGATACCCCTCCGCGTACACACGGACGCCGTCGCCCGGATCCCACGCCACCGCTGCCGACTCGCTGAGGTAGGCCCGGGCGACCATGTACCCGGGTTGCCACGCGGCCATCGCGTGGAGAAAACCATCGACGACCTCGACCGGGGAGGCGTCCCGCACGGGCGGGGCCGGCGCGATCTCGACGCCCTGGTTGACGCGCCCGGGACGGGACGAGACGGTCGCCACTGGACCCGAGGTGGGGACTGTGGCGCAGCCCGGGGCCGCCAATGCCAGGAAGAGCGCGGCGGCCAGGCCCCTGACGCCGGGGCGCTTCACGTCAGGACCCCGAGGTCGAGGGGCACCACGGGCCACGGCGACGACGAGAGGGTCACGCCGGGCTCGCGGGGAAGCGTGAGGCGGAACTGCGCCCCCTGTCCCGGGCGACCCCAGGCGTTGAGCCAGCCGCCGTGCAGTTGGGCGTCCTCCAGTGCGATCGAGAGCCCCAGCCCGCTGCCACCCACCGTGCGCTGGCGGGAGGAGTCTGCACGCCAGAACCGGCTGAACACCTGCAGGGACTGCGCGGCACTGAACCCGACCCCGTGGTCACGGACGACCACTGCCACGGCCTCGTCGTCGCACCGGACATGGATCTGGATGGGTCGCGCCTCGCCGTGCTCGATCGCGTTGGAGAGGAGGTTGCTGACGATCCTGCGGACGCGGCGTGGGTCGACCTGGGCGACGCAGGGCGCGGGCGCGTCGACCTCGAGGGCGCTGCCGTACGAGGACGCGAGGGCTGCCTGCGCCCTGGCCTCCGCGGTCACGAGGGCAACGATGTCGACATCCTCGACCTGGAGGACGGCCGCCCCCGCGTCGAAGCGGGAGATCTCGAGCAGTTCGGTGAGGAGCGACTCGAAGCGGTCCAGCTCGCGCGTGAGGAGCTCGGCCGAGCGACGCGTCACCGGGTCGAAACCGTCACGACCCTCGAACAGGACGTCGGCGGCCATGCGAACCGTCGTGAGCGGCGTCCGGAGCTCGTGGGACACGTCGGACACGAACTGGCGCTGCACGAGGGAGAGGTTCTCGAGCTCCAGGATCTTGCGTCCCAGTTCGTCGGCCATCCGGTTCAGGGATCGCCCGAGCTCGGCGAGATCGTCCTCACCCCGGACCGCCATGCGCTCGTCGAGGTGCCCGGCGGCGATGCTTTCGGCCGTGAGGCGCGCCGCCCGGATCGGCCGCAACGCCTGCAATGACGCCAGGAAGACGATCCCGGCCATGATCGGCAGGAACACCAACGCGGTGGTCAACGCCGACCGCTGCACGATGTCCAGGGTGTGCTGTTCGGAGCCCATCAGGAACACGAAGAAGACGGGGTGCCGGCCGCCGGCGGGGGCCAGCAGGTTGCTCGCGACGACGAGGCCGGCCTGGGAGGGTCGCCCGTCGGTGAAGCGGACGAGGGTGGGTGCGGTGAAGAGCTCCTCCCCGCCCCCGCGGACGGCCTCCCGAATTGAGTCCGGGACGCTGGCGGGGTCCAGTCCGACCGAGGCGATGTCCGAGACGGGCCCCTGGATGACCACGTCGTACTGGTTGCCCACCGTTCCGCGGTCGGCAGCCTCGCGGGCCAACAGCGTGAGTCGTTCGTTGACCGTCGCGGTCTGCAGGTCGGAATCCCGCAGCGAGGCCTGCATGTGGGTCAGCACGGCGGAGGCCTCGGCCACCGAACGGTCGGTCTTCGCCTGGAGGATCCCGCGTGTCACCTGGTTGAGCAGGAGGAATCCGATCACGGCCAGCACCGCCAGCGTGGCGAGGACGCCGTGGGTGACCACCCGCACCGACAACGACCGTGACCACCACCCTGCCGGCGCACGGAACAAGGCCTCCAGGCGGGCCCTCATGGTGTGGCGGGAACGCCCGCCCGGTAGCCGATCCCGCGCACGGTCACGATGATCTCCGGACGCTCCGGGTCCCGCTCGATCTTCGACCGCAGCCGCTGGACGTGCACGTTGACCAGGCGTGTGTCCCCCGGGTGCCGGTAACCCCAGACCTCCTGGAGCAGCAACTCCCGGGTGAACGCCTGGCGCGGCTTGCGCGCGAGGGCGAGCAGCAGGTCGAATTCGAGGGGGGTCAGGGCTATGGGGGCGTCCCCCCGGTGCACGGTGTGGGCGTTCACGTCGATCAGGATGTCGCCGATCCTCAACGCCGACGGGTCGTCCCCTGGCGGGGCGGCCCGACGCAGACGCGTCCGCACACGGGCGAGCAGTTCCTGCGTCTTGAAGGGCTTCGCGACGTAGTCGTCCGCGCCGGCCTCGAGGCCGGCGACGACGTCGTGGGTGTCCGACTTGGCGGTGAGCATGACGATGGGCACGTCGGATTCGGCCCGGAGGTCGCGGCATACGTCGACGCCGTCGCGACCGGGGAGCATGAGGTCGAGCAGCACGAGGTCGGGTCGGGCGCGGCGGAAGGCGTCCAGCGCCTCGTCCCCCCGGGCCACCCAGGTCGTCTCGAAGCCGGACGACTGGAGGACGATCTGCAGCATCTCGGCCAGGGCGCTGTCGTCGTCGACCACCATGATCCTGCTGCCAGAGAAGGGCCTGCCCGGCTCGCCCACCTCGTCCTCCTCTCCCCTAGTTGAAGTCCGACAGCGGCGTCCAGGTCGACAGTAACCCCAGGTGACCGCTCTGCCGGCGCAGGACGCGGCGCCAGAGCGTGAGGGGGTCGGGATCGAACACGTCGGCGTACCGAGCGGGAACGGGGTACCACAGGTCCCGGGTCAGTTCCGCCTCCAACTGACGCGGGCCCCACCCCGCGTACCCGGCGAAGATGCGCAGATCCCGGTAGGCGCCCTCGGCGATCTCGACGGGGGTGTCGAGGTGCAACAAGCCCACGTTGTCGAAGAGCGGACGCCAGCCCGGCGGCTCTTCACCCTCCCGGGCCGGCGCGGCGAGGCAGATGGCGCCTTCCGGTGAGACCGGCCCTCCGTCGTAGAGGACGCGGGGGTGACTCGTCAGGTCGCCCCACCCGGGCAACGCGAAGTCGAGGTCGATGTCGGAGAACCGGTTCAGGACCACGCCGAGGGCCCCGCCCGGGTCGGCGTCCAGCAGCAGGACGACCGTGCCGTCGAAGATGCCGTCGCTGAGCCCCACGCCGGCGACCAGCAGGACCCCGGGCTCCATGCGCGGACCACTGCCTCCATCTGCCACGTCGACCATCCTGCCACAGCGGGGAACACGAAGCCCGGGCCCGCACTGGGCGGGTCCGGGCGTCGGTCAGGGGTGGAGGTGGCGGGAATCGAACCCGCGTCCTCAAGAGGCGAACCAGGTCTTCTCCGGGCGCAGCTGGCGCTGTCGTTCTACTCGGCCCCCGCACTCGCGCCAGCGCGTTGCGGACAGGCCCAGCCATGGTTAAGTCCCGACCGGCCGCCAAGACGTCAGCACGATCAGCAAGCCTTCTGAATGAGGCCAGGAACCGGACGGAAGGCTACGTCCGGGCTGACCCGTCGGTCGCTGTATCAGGCAGCGAGAGCGACGTCTGCGCGAGTAACTTCGGCAGTTATTGGTTTCCAGGAGTCGTTTACGAGATGTCCCTGGATCCTCGGCCCGCTTCTCCTGGGACTACCGTCCCAAGTCGAAACCAGTCACCCCCT
>CAZZGU010000084.1:0-4541 GCA_964653755.1 uncultured Nigerium sp.
ATCAGCAGAACGAGCATGGTGGCCAGCAGCACCGTGGAGAGCAACATCTGCTCGTAGTGCCAGGTGAGGATCCACGATGCGTTCACCAGCGAGGACAGCGAGAACAGCACCCCCACGCGTTCGAGGAGCGCCGCCCGACCGGATGCCTCGCCGGCCTCATCGTGGAAGAGGCCCAGCTGGTAGAGCACGTGCGCCCCGAGCAGCACGTAGATGACCCCCCAGATCGAGAACGTCAGCCCGGCCGGCGCGAACAGGTTCCCGTAGGCGTCCGACACGTCGCCCGTGGTCTGTCCGTTGATGGGCAGGGCATTGGCGAGCGCGTTCATCGCGATCATCAGCACGTAGGTGACGACGACGAGCGCCTTCACCGGAGTCCGGGCCGTCCGGGTCTGCATGGGAGTCTCCCTGGTCGCGGTGTGTCTGTGGGTTGCACCAATCTACGCGAGCGACCCTCGGTATCGGTTTGCCGGCCTCGCCGCGAGCCCTCGCGATTTGCCTGACCCGAGGAATGACTTAGGCTCAGTGGCGCCATGAACGACACTCACTCGCCAGACGATGGACGTCCCGCTACGGGTGATGGCCGAGTGGCCGAGGACCGCGACCTGGGACGCGGCGTCCGCGCGGCCCCCCTGAAGCTGCGCAACTACGTCGGGTACGCGGCGGGGGACGCGGCGAACTCCTTCATGTTCATCCTGCAGACCATGTTCCTGCTCATCTTCTACACCGACGTGATCGGGCTGGAACCCGCCCCCATCGCGGCGCTGGTGTTCACCGTTCGGCTGTGGACCGCGGTCACCGACCTCGTCGCCGGACGCCTCGTCGACCTGACCCGGACGCGGTGGGGCCGCTTCCACCCGTGGCTGGTGGGGGCGTCCACCCCGATGCTGCTGACGGGGGTGGCCCTGTTCGCCGTACCGCGCTTCGGCGGCGACCAGACCCTTCAGTTCGCCTACATCGCGGTCGTCTACGTGCTGCACGCGTTCTTCTACTCGCTCGTCGTGATCCCGTACAGCTCGCTGGCCAGCGCCATGACCGTCGACCCACGGGAGCGGGCGCGCCTGGGGGTGTGGCGCAACATCGCGCCGCTCGTCGTGATGGTCCTGGTGACCGCGCTCGTCGCGCCCCTGTTCACCGAGTTGGCGGGCCGACCCGGTGAGATCGAGCGGTTCTTCATCACGGTGGCTCTGCTCGGGACCCTCGTGGCCTACGCGCTCTACGTCCTGTGTGTGAAGAACTCGCCGGAGCGGTACCGCGTGTCGGCGCCCCCGCCCACCGTGCGGGAGACGGTCGGCGCGCTCGCGACCAATCGCCCGCTCGTCGTGCTCTGCGCCTCGCACGTCTCCCTGCAGACGGGCCTGTTCACGTTGGGCGCGATGCAGGCGTACTACGCGACGTACGTCCTGGATGACTCCGGCTCACTGGTGTGGATCATCGGCGCCACGTCGGCGTCCCTGGTATTGATGCTGCCGGTGGTGCCACGCCTCGTGGCCCGGGCGGGGAAGAAGCGGACGTTCCTTGCGGGCACCGTCGCGCTGGCCGTCATCGGCCTGTGGCTCAGCGTGATGCCGCCGTCCCTCCCGGTCGTGGTGGTGAGCTTCTTCGCGTTCGGCGTGGCGCAGAATCTGGTGAACGCGCTCATGTGGCCGTTTGTCGCGGACGTCTCCGACTATGGCGAGTGGCGTTCCGGGCAGCGCAGCGACGGTGGCACGGTGGCCGTCTACTTCTTCTTCCGCCGTGTCTCCCAGGCGCTCGCCGGCGGGCTCGCCGGATGGGGGCTGGCGCTCGGGGGCTTCATCGTCGGCGGGGGCGCACAACCGGACTCGGCCCTGGGCGCCATCCGGGGAATGGTGGGGGTGATCCCGGCCGCGCTCGCCTTCGTCGGCGCGCTCGTATTCCTGCGCTATCCGTTGGACGACGCCCGGCACGCCCGGATCATCGCCGAATTGGGGCGCGGCTGAGGACGGCGAGCGCCGTCCCCAGCCGCGTCGGGAACCGCCGGGAGTCACACGGAGGCGCCCATGGGCTCGGGCTCCTCAAGGGCGCGCTGTGGCTCGTAGAGCCCGGACGCCGACCGTCGCGCGCGCGGCTGATTGCGTCGCGGCCACCAGAACGCGTCGCCGAGCTTCACGGCGATCGAGGGAACGAGGACCGTCCGCACGAGCAGCGTGTCGAGCAGGACGCCGACGCCGATGATGACGCCGATCTGGGCGAGCACCACGAGGGGCAGGACGCCGAGGACCGCGAACACCGCCGCGAGCAGGATGCCGGCGCTCGTGATGACTCCGCCGGTTGCCGTGAGGGCTCGCAGCATGCCGGTGCGGGCACCGTAGGTGAGCGACTCCTCACGAGCCCTGGTGACCAGGAAGATGTTGTAGTCGATCCCCAGAGCCACGAGGAACAGGAAGGTGAGCAGGGGCACGCTGGCGTCCAGGCGGGTGAAGCCGAGCACCTCGGCGAAGATCACCCAGGACGCTCCCAGTGCCGCGAGGTAGGTGGCGACCACCGTGGCCACGAGAATGAGCGGCGCCACCAGCGACCGCAGCAGCACGAACAGTGCCCCGAGCACGAGCGCGAGGATCAGGGGGATGATCGTGCGCTGGTCCTGCGCGGAGGCGTCGCGGCCGTCGACGGCCTGCGCTTCCGTACCGCCGACCCAGGTCGCGGGGGTGTCCGCCAGGGCGGTCCGCAGGTCGCGGACGACCTGACGGGCGTCGTCGCTGCCAGGCTCGGGGCCCAGGACGACCTTCACCTGCGTGAGTTCGCCGGCCGTCGCGCCGACCGTGGCCGAGGCCACGCCCGGGACCGAGGCCGCGATCGCGGCGACGTCGTCGCCGTCCGCCTCGGTGATGACGAGCGCCGGGTCGGACTCGCCGGCCGGGAACGACTGGCCGAGGCGGTCCAGCGCCGCGATGGCCTCGGGCTTGCGCAGGAACTGGTCGGACGGGCCGAGTCCGGTCTCCACGCGGAACACGCCCACGCTCAGGACGGCGAGCAACGCCAGGCTGGCGGCGATGAAGGTGCCGGGCCTGCGAGCCACCTGGGCGCCGACGCGCGCCCAGACCGACCGCTTGCTGTCGACCAGAGCGGCCGTCCCGACCTGCGGCACCAGGGGCCAGAACACCCACCGGCCGAAGAGCACGAGGACCGCCGGCAGGACCACGAGCGCGTAGCCGGCGGCGATGACGATTCCGACCGCGCTCGCCAGCCCGAGCCCGCGGGTCGCGGGGAACACCGAGAACAGCAGCGTCAGGACGCCGAGGACGACCGTCGACGCGCTGGTGATGACCGCCTCGCCGGCGTTGGTGACGGCCCGGCGCATGGCCTGGTAGCGGTCCGCGGTGCTGCGGAGTTCGTAGCGGGAGATGAGCAGAAGGGCGTAGTTCGTGCCGGCGCCGAACACGAGTACCGAGAGGATGCCGATCGTGGACTCGTCCCACGGCACCCCGGCGAGGCGCAGCGTGTGCGTCGCGGTGATGGCCGCGAGGCGGTCGGCGAGGCCGACGACCAGGAGCGGAATGATCCACAGGATGGGGCTGCGGTAGGTGATCAGGAGCAGCACGGCGACCACGGCGGCCGTCGCTGCGAGCAGGCGGAAGTTCGCGCCCTGGAAGACCGCGCCGAGATCGGCGCGGATGCCGGCGGGGCCGGTCACCTGAACGGTGGCGCCTGCGGGCGCCTCGGCCCGGAGTTCCTCGCGCAACTGCTCGACGAGGTCGCCGTTCTCGGTGGCGTCCGATGCGTCGATGGTGACGGTGCCGATCGCTGCGGTACCGTCCTCGCTCACGATCGGCAGGGGCGGGACGCCGCCGCCCACCCCGGCGGGCGGGCCGGAGCCCTCGGCCGGCACAACACCGGCGGGCGGGCCGGCGTCCGCGGGGAGCCGCTCGAGAAGGGACGTCCGCGCGGTGGCGAGTTGCTCGTCGGTCAACGTGCCCTGGTCGGCCGTCCAGAGGATGAGTGCCGTGGTGCCGCCCTCCTGCGGGAACTGCTCGGACAACTCGACGACGCGGGTGCTGTCGAAGCCTTGCGCGAGGGAGTCGGTGGGGGAGGCGTCGCGCTCCGCCTCGGGGACGGTGGCCACCACCAGGCCGGCAAAGAGGAGGAACAGCAGCGCGACGATCCAGGCGCGGCCGCGCGCAAGGTAGAGCTGGGGAACGGACATGGGGGTCTCCAGGAGATCGGTGGGCGGTCTGGTGGGGAGGTTCGGGCGGGAGCCTGAGGGGGGGCGGTTACGGAGGGGACTGGGCCGCCAAGGTCTCGAGGTGGCGGGAGAGTTGCGCGACGGTGGCCTGCAGGAATTGGGTCACGACCCGCTGGTGTTCCTCGGGCAGGGCACGGACGGACGCGTCGGCGTCCGCCATGAGCGGCTGCATCGCGACCATGATCCTGTGCCAGGAGAGGGGCGTCGCCGACAGGGTGACCTGACGGCGGTCGGTCTCGCTGCGGTGCCGGGCGACGTAGCCGGCGAGCTCGAGGCGGTCGACCAGGGCGCTCGTGGTGGCGGGGGTGTTGTTGAGCGTCGAGGCCAGCTGACCCATCGT
>CAZZGU010000084.1:4551-10097 GCA_964653755.1 uncultured Nigerium sp.
GGCGCGGAAGTCCGTGGTGCTCAGGCCGAGGAGCCGCGCGAGCTCGCGCTCCACGGCGTTCGACTGGTTGATGAGCGCCTGCAGCGCGAAGGCGGCCGGGTGGTAGGAGCTCTCGCTCATCGTGGTCCCCTTTCGGTGCATGGGGAGAACGATAGCTTCACTGCTGTGGATAATCAAATAGTTTTGAAGAAAGTTCAAGCAGTTGGAGGGTGTGCGCGCAGCAGCGGCGGGGCCCGCACCATGCGGGCCCCACCGTGCGGGTTCGGGGGCTGCTACTCCTGGGCGCTGGTGAAGGCCGTCGCCTCGACGGCCTCGGCGTAGGCTGCCTGGCCCAGCTCGTTGGGGTGGAGGCTGGCCGGCGCAAAGTACGGGGGCTGCGCAATCGGGGTCGGCGGGAAGATGTAGCTGGCGTCACCACAGAGTCCGTGGCCGGCAAACTCATCGCTCACGTCGACGAAGACGGCGCCGCTGGACGATGCGATGAACTGGAGCGTGCCGTTGAGGGCGTCCACTGCTGCGTCGGCTGCAGCCAACGTCGGGATCTGGGCGCTGGGGAAGGCCGCGCAGGTTGCACCAGGCTGGAACAGGCGGGGGTATCCGGTGACGTAGATCTGGGCGTCCGGCGCCGCCTGGGTCAGCGCGCCCAGCAGCGGGCCGAGGGTGCCCGGGAGCGCCGCCAGGTTGGCTTGCGCCTGACCGATCGCGGCCCCGCAGGCGCCGGGATTGCTGGCGCACGTGAGCGCGACGGTGGCGGTCAGGGCGAGGGCGGCGGTGAGCGCCAGAAGGCCCTTGAGGAGTCGTTTCACGGAGATGCCTCTCGATCGCGCGGCCCGGCCCATCGCCAGGAAAGGTCGGGCCACGCGCACGGCGTCCGACCTGGCCGGGTCTACGTTGACTTAACATAACCGAAACCCGGGCCCTCGGCGGAGGAAACCCGGGCCCTCGGCGGGACGTCAGGGCACCTGGTACTCGGAGTCCCGGGCGTCGGTGATCAGCATGTAGCCCGGCGCGTGCGTGATCGCCAGCGGCGGTCGCGCCTCCATGACCATCGCCTGTGGGGTGACCCCGCACGCCCAGAACACCGGGACGTCGCCGGGCTCGAGGACCGGGGGTTCCCCGAAGTCGGGGCGCGACAGGTCCGCGATGCCCAACGACCCGGGGTCCCCGACGTGCACCGGCGCTCCGTGCACCGACGGGAATCGCGAGGTGATGCGCACGGCGTCCGCCACCCGGTGAGGGGGGATCCCACGTAGGGAAACCACCAGCGGGCCTGTCAGGCGTCCGGCACCCCGGCAGCGGGTGTTGGTCACGTACATGGGCACGTTGCGCCCGGCGTCGATGTGGCGCATCGCGATACCGGCCTCGATCAGCGGGTGCTCGAAGGTGAAGCTGCAGCCGATGAGGAACGAGACCAGGTCGTCGGACCAGTAATCCGTGACGTCGGTCACCTCGGCCTCCAGCACGCCGTCGCGGTAGACCCGATAGCCGGGGAGGTCGGTGCGGATGTCTCCGTCGAGGATGCCCCCGCCGACCTGGCCTGCCTCCAGCACGTCCAGGATCGGGCACGGCTTGGGGTTCCGCTGGGCGAACAGCAGGAAGTTGAACGCGTACTCCTTCGGGACCGTGATCAGGTTGGCCTGCGCGTAGCCCGCGGACCAGCCGGTCGTGGGCACGCTCAGTCCCGCCCGGAACAGCGCCCGGGCCGCCTTGGGGTCCAGCGCGCCGGGATCCTCGGGACGCCGGACGGTGCGGACCTTGCTGACCCCGGGGTCGGTGGCCTGGGGCTGCGCAGCGGGCGACGCCTGGCTTCCCGCCACGACCTTGAACTTGATCGCTTGCCCGGGACGGGCCTGTGCGATGCGGTCGCTGCTGGCCTCGGTGAGGACGCCGATGACCGGGTAGCCGCCGGTGACCGGGTGGTCGTTCAGGAACAGCACCGGCAGCCCGTTCGCCGGCACCTGGATCGCCCCCCGCATGACACCCTCGCTGGGTAGTTCGCGCCCCTGGTACTCAGGTGCCCGGGTGAGCGGCGTTCCGACCAGTCGGACGCCGACGCGGTCGCACTGCGGCGAGACCGACCACTCGCCCTTGACGAGGTCGGTGAGGCCCCCCGTCCATTCGGCGCGTGGGCCGGGGACGACCTCGACTTCCACCACCCCTCCCTGCGGGGCGGCCATGGACGCGTACCCGTGCAGGACCGGGATCGCGGAGGACGGTCCCGACGACAGGACATCCCCCACGGCGAGCCGGTCCGGACCGAGGCGCGCCATCGTGTCGGCGGACCGTGAGCCCAGCGTCATCGGGGCTGCGAAGCCGCCGGCCACAGCGACGTAGCTGCGCAGACCCACCGACGGGATCGCGAGGGTGAGGACGTCGCCCTCGGTCAGGTGGATGTGGGTTGCGTGCTCCCTGGCGCGGCCATTGACCGCGGCGACCGCATGCGCACCGGTGACGACAACCACCACGGAGCGCAACGCCCGCACGGACAGCCCGCCGAAGGTGACCTCGAGTGTCGCGGCGTCCTCCGCATTGCCGACGAGCCGATTCGCGAGCCGGTGGGCGCCGAGGTCCGCGGCACCCGCGTGCCCGACGCCGACGTGCTTCCAACCCGCCCGCCCGGGATCCTGGACAAGCGTGAGCGGACCGGGCTTGAGCACTTCGAGGCAGGGGCGTGCGTCGGGGTCACCGCCGTGCAGGCGCGTCGCCCCGTCGCTGCCGGCTGCCGCGGGAGTAGCGGACGCCGCGGGCTCGGATCCCGCCTCGACGGCCACGAACCGCACCCACGCTCCCGGCTGGAGCAGCGCGGGCGGATCGCGGTCGACGTCCCACAGGACCACGTCGGTGGTACCGATCAACTGCCAACCGCCGGGGGAGGGCCGGGGGTAGATGCCCGAGTACTGCCCGGCCAGCCCGACTGATCCGGCGGGCACGGAGGTGCGGGGTTCCTTCTTGCGTGCCACCTCGAGGCGGGGGTCGCCGTCCACGAGGTAGGCGAAGCCGGGAGCGAAGCCACCGAAGCCGACCCGCCACGGCGTCCCGGTGTGGGCCGCCACGACCTCGTCGGGGGTCAGTCCTGTGAGGCTGGCCACCTCGGCCAGATCAGGGCCGTCGTAGCGAACGGGGATGTCGACGACGTCAGCGACGGGCGCGTCGGCGTCCGGAGGGGCGGGGTGGATCTCGGCGTCGGTCAGGCCGTCGGCGAGGGCTGCCACTGCTTTCCGGACGCTGGCGAGCGAGTCTGGCTGGCGCACCGACACGAGCAACGTCCGGGCAGCAGGGACGACATCCTCGACGCGTGCGGCCAGGTCGCCGCCGCTCAGGCTGTCATCGGCGAGGGCCACGCGGACCCGGTGGTCGAGCGCGAGGACGGCGTCCAGTGAGGGCAATTCGACCAGGAAGGCGCGCTGGCCGCAGGGCAACAGGGTGGCCATGGCGTCACCGAGCGAAGGGTGCGACCTGCACCCCCGCGGCCTCGAGTGCTGCCCGGACGGACCGCGCCATCTCCACGGCCCCGGGTGAGTCGCCGTGGGTGCAGATGGAGTCGGCCTCCAGCCGTATGACGCTGCCATCGATCGCCTCGATGGTTCCCTCGGTGGCGAGCCGAACCATCCGGTTCGCCACCAGTTCGGGGTCGTGCAGGACGGAGCCGTGCTCGCGCCGGGACACCAGCGTGCCCTGCGGGGTGTACGCGCGGTCGGCGAACGCCTCCCGCACCGGCCTCAGGCCAGCGACCTCGGCGACCTGCAGGAACACCGAGTCCGGAAGCCCCAGAACCGGCAACGTCGGGTCGAAGGCCTTCACCGCCGCGACGACGGCCCGGGCCTGCTGCTCGTGGTGGACGATCGCGTTGTAGAGGGCCCCGTGTGGCTTCACGTAGGCGATCGAGGTTCCTGTGACCCGACAGAAGGCCTCGAGCGCACCGAGCTGGTAGAGGACGTCGGCCTCCAGCTCGTCGGTGGGGATGTCCATGAAGCGCCGTCCGAACCCGATGTTGTCGCGGTAGCTCGGGTGGGCGCCGATCACGACGCCCCGTTCGGACGCCGCCGCGCACGTCGCGCGGGTGGTCACGGGGTCGCCCGCGTGGAAACCGCAGGCGACGTTGGCGGAGGTGACGACCTCCAGCATCGCGAGGTCGTCCCCCATGCTCCAGGCGCCGAAGGACTCGCCGAGGTCGGCGTTCAGGTCGATGGTGCTCATGAGGTCCACAGCCTCGCGAGGCCGGAGAGCGACATCCAACCCAGCCACAGGGTCAGCAACCATGCGAGGGCCCCGATGGCCAGCAGCCACTTCGGGTACGCGTAGCCTCCCAGGAGGTCGCGGCGCCGCCACGCCACCCACAGGATGAGGGTGAAGCCGATCGGCAGGATCAGGCCGTTGAACGCGCCCGCGAAGATGAGGAGCGTGACGGGGGCCTGCCCGAGGGTCAGGTAGAGGATCGTGCCCAGGACGATGAAGCCGACGGTGAGCAGGTTGCGGGTGCGCTCGGGCGTCCGCTGGGTGGTGATGAAGGACACGGAGGTGTACGAGGCGCCGATGACCGAGGTGATCGCGGCGGCCCAGAAGATGATGCCGAACAGCACGAGGCCCAGCTGGCCGAGCGCGTACTGGAAGGCGGACGCCGCGGGGTTCGCGGGATCGAGGGTGGCTCCGCTGGCTACCACGCCGAAGATCGCGAGGAAGAGCACGGTCCGCATGACGGCGGTGACGAGAATGCCGGTCAACGAGCTTCGGCCGATCGCCTTGGCGTTGTCGGGGCCTATCGTGCCGGAATCGATGAGACGGTGCGCCCCGGCGTACGTGATGTAGCCGCCCACGGTGCCGCCGATCAGCGTCGTGATCGTCAGGAAGTCGACCTGGGACGGCGCCACTGTGTTGATGAGCGCCTCACCGAGCGGCGGCCGGGTCGTGATCGCGACCCAGGTGGTCATGAGGATCATCAGCAGGCCCAGGACGACCACGAGACGGTCGACGATCGGTCCGGCGGACTTGGCCATGAAGATGACGATCGCGAGGGCAGCCGAGATGCTGGCGCCGATGCGCGGGTCCAGGCCGCCGAGGGCGGCCTGCAGGCCGAGCCCGGTTCCGGAGATGTTGCCGATGTTGAACACCATGCCGCCGGTGACGACGAGTGCCGCCAGTGCCCAGCCGAGCCCCTTGGCGGTGGCGTTGGCGAGCTCGTTCGCCCGCATGCCCGACACGCCGAGCACGCGCCACACGTTCTGCTGGATCGCGATGTCGACCAGGATCGACACCACGATCGCGAAGGCGAACGCGGCGCCCAGTCGCGCGGTGAAGGTGGTCGTCTGGGTGATGAAGCCCGGCCCGATGGCGCTGGTAGCCATCAGGAACATGGCTCCCAGGATGGCACTGCTCGGTTTCTTGGACGACTGGGTCATAGCCTCGGCCATGAGGGATCCTTCCTGAGGGGAGACTCCTGCAGCGTGCCGTCAAGCGCGAGGGTGCCCGTGGGACCGGTCGCGCGCGCAACGCTACTAGTGGCGTGTCGATGAAGTATCTTTATGGTTGAGTGTCACAATGGGGTATGG
>CAZZGU010000085.1:0-259 GCA_964653755.1 uncultured Nigerium sp.
GCTGGGCGGCGACGAGCGGCACGCCCTCGGCCTGCTCGCGGAGGCGGGACTGCTCCCACCGCTCCGGCTCGTCGCAGCACAGGAGGGCGTAAATCCTGAGAAATTCTCGGCCCATTCTGGGAAACGGTTTGCTTGACGGTCATCTCTAGCTTAGGGTTTTCTCAGGAAAGACCCGCGAAGCTGCGCGGCACCCCCTTTCCGGCCGTGAAGGAGAAGACCGTGCTGTTCCGACGCAAGGCCACCCTCTGGGCTGTGTCGC
>CAZZGU010000085.1:269-1266 GCA_964653755.1 uncultured Nigerium sp.
GCTCGTTCTGGCGCCTGCGCTCGCCGTCCTGGGTGCGACGCCCGTGCTGGCGGCACCCTCCAGCGTCGACCGGGCTCGCGTCGAGCTCCAGCGGCTTGACGAGGAGGCCGGGCGCATCGAGGAGGAGTGGTCGCAGGCGCGGATGCAGCTGCAGGAGGGCGCCAAGCGCGTCGAGGCGCTGGCCACCGACATCGCCGCCCAGCAGATCCGGGTCGAGTCACTCGCCGGACAGGCGCGCGAGGTCGCCCTCGTCCAGTTCCGGTCCCGCGGCATCGACACGACGACCGCCCTCTTCGTGAGCGGCGACGCCGATTCCTTCCTCAGCGAACTCTCGACCGCCAACAAGGTGGCGGAGAACATGAACGCCGTCGTGCAGGAGTACCAGGCGCAGGAGGCCAACCTCACCGACCTGCGGCGCGCCGCGGACGCCGAGGTGGCGGCCCTGACCGCTCGGGAGCGCCACATGGCCGACCTCGACGCTCAGGCCGACCGGAAGGTCGACGAGGCGGCTGCGGTCCTCCAGCGACTGACCGCCGCGGAGCGTGCGGCCGTCACCCGCGACGACTCCGGCGCGAGTGCCGACCAGTCCAGGGCCGTGGACGCCGTCAAGACCGTGTACAGCGCCGGCGGCGGTGATCCGCGCGCCCTGAAGGCCGTCGCCTACGCCGTGTCGAAGGTGGGGCGCACCCAGTACGTGTGGGGTGCTGCCGGCCCGAACAGCTTCGACTGCTCCGGGCTCACCCTGGCCTCCTACGCTTCCGCCGGGGTGTCCCTGCCGCACTCCTCGTCCGCCCAGTTCGGCACCGGCAAGGCCGTCGCGAAGGCCGACCTCCGGCCCGGTGACCTGCTGTTCTGGTACAGCCCGGTGCACCACGTGGGCATCTACATCGGCAACGGCAACTTCGTCCACGCCCGCAACACGACCGTCGACATCGTCCTCCAGCCCCTCAGTTCGTACCCGGCCCCCTACTCGGGCGCCCGCCGGGTCGTCGGCTGA
>CAZZGU010000085.1:1276-9913 GCA_964653755.1 uncultured Nigerium sp.
GGCCGCCGCTCCCTGCTGGGGGCGGCGGTTCTCGCCTGTGTGGCCGGGTGCTCGTCCCCTTCGTCGGCGCCGTCGTCGGGCGCGTCCGGCCCGGATGCCGCGGCGTCCGAGGTCGCGGCCGCGTGGAACGCGGGCGACCGCGCTGCCTTCGAGTCCGCGTTCGCCCCCCTCGCGGACGCCCGCGCCCAGGCCGGCCTCGTGTGGGACAACCTCACGCTCCTCGCTCGCGTCCGGCTGTCCGAGGCGGCGGGGCACCTTCGGGTCGCGTGGTCTGTTGGCGGAGAGGCAGCCGCGGCGACCCATACCCTGGCGCCCCGCCGGATGCAGGGGCAGGTGGTCGCCTGGGATCCGGTCGGCCCTCGTCCCCTGTGGCTGGAGGCCGCGCTTGTGGTGGACGTCAGCGGGCCGGCAGCCCTGCTCTCCACAGCCGGGATGGACCCGGGCGCCCGCGCCCGGTGGGCGGACGCCGCGCGCGCGGCCGTCAGGGCGGTGGCCGAGGCGGGGCTCGGGCCCGCGGCGTCCGGGTGGGACGGCACCCTCGTGGTCGAGGTGCCGGCCGACCTGGCGGGCTTCGTGCGCGTCTCCGGACTTCGCGACGGGTTCGCCGAAACGGGTGCGGTGACCCGCCTGGATGCCCCGGACGCCGCGCCGCGCGTGGTCGTCAACCCCGTGTCCACCCGGGACCTGTCGGGGGAAGGGGCGCTGGTCCTCCTGACGCACGAGGCCGTCCACGCGGCCATTCGGTCGCCCTGGTCGTCAGCCCCGCTGTGGGTGGTCGAAGGGCTGGCAGAGTCAGTGGCCGCGTCGGCGTCCGGGGCACACGCGGCCCGCAACCTGGCGCTGGCTCGCGCGTATGTCGAGCAGGCCGGCGTGCCGGAGATGCCGCCGTCCTTCGCCGAGCTGACTGGGGGCCGGCCCGACCCGGACACCGCCTACGCGTTGGCGGCGCTCGCGGTCGCCGCCCTCGGCGACCGCTACGGCCGGGAGCGCGTCCTTGCGTGGGTGGCCGACTGGTCCGCCGCGGACCGACCCTCGCAGGAGGAACTCGTCAACGTCTACGCCGAAGCGCTCGGCGCGCTGGTGGGCTGAGCGTCGGCGACCACCCGGTCGATGAACGCGAGCGTTTCGTTGAAGATGGTCGCCCGGTCGTGGTCCATCGTGGCGACGTGGTAGCTGTCCTCCAGCACGCGCTCGGTCACGTCGAGGGAGGAGACCTGGCGCAGGATCGTCTCGGTCGACGACGCGGGGACGATGTGGTCCGCGCGGGAGCGGAACACCACGATCGGGCAGGTGACGAGGTCGAGGCACGAGCGGACGTCGGCCCACAGCCTGCGCAGGGTGGCGACGGCGGCGACCGGAGTGAGGTCGTAGGCGGGCTCGACCTGCCCGGGTTGAGCGATGTCGCTTCCGATCGCGGGGCGCGTGGGCACGACATGGCGCAGGACCGGCGCAAGCACGTTGAGGCGGTCAACGGCCCCGAGCGCCGGGTTCACCAGCACCAGTCCGGCGACGTCGGTGTGGTGTTCGGCCAGCCGCAGCGCGAGAGCGCCGCCCATGGACAATCCGGCCACGAAGACGTGGTCGCACTGGTCGCTCAGATCTCGGTAGGCGGCGTCCGCCGCGTCGTACCAGTCGCGCCAGTGCGTGACCGCCAGTTCTTGCCAGATCGTCCCGTGGCCCGGCAGTCGCGGCAGCGAAACCCGGTGTCCGGCCGCGGCGGTGACCTCGGCCCATTCGCGCACCGACGTCGGGCCCGCGGTGAAACCGTGGCAGAACAGGACGCCGACCGGCCCGTCCCCTGCGTGGTAGGGATGCGCTGTGGCAAGAATGGGCATGGCGCCATGGTAGGCGGGGCCACGCCGCTAGGGTGACCCGGAGGAGGTCGGCATGTGGTACTCGTTCTTCAAGCACACGCTCGTCCGTCCGCTGGTCCGTTGGGGCTACCGCGGGCGCATCGAGGGTGAGGAGAACATCCCCGCCACCGGGGGCGCGGTCCTGGCGAGCAACCACATTTCGCTCATCGACACGATCGTGTTGCCCGGGTTGATGCGTCGCCCGCTCACGTTCCCCGCCAAGGCCGAACTGTTCAAGGGTGACCGCGGGCCACTTTCCAGGTTCGTCGCGTGGGGCCTCAAGGCCGTGGGGCAGGTGCCGCTCGACCGGTCCGGTGGGCGGGCGAGCCTGGAGGGTCTCGGTCCCATCCTGCAGGTCCTCGCTGACGGGGGGCTGGCCGGCATCTACCCCGAGGGCACCAGGTCGCCGGACGGACGCCTCTACAAGGGCAAGACCGGCGTCGCCCGCCTCGCCCTGGCGGCCGGCGTCCCCGTGATCCCGGTCGCGATGGTCCACTCCGAGGTGACGGGCAAGAAGCTCGGCCTCATCCCGTGGGCCGACCACCCCGTCGTCCGGATCGGCAAGCCGCTGGACTTCTCCGCCTACCACGGTCTCGTCGATGACCGGGCGGTGCTGCGGTGGATCACCGACGAAGTCCTGGCCGCCGTTCAGGAGTTGTCCGGGCAGACCTACGTCGAGGCGTATGGCACGTCGGTCAAGTACGGAGGCCTGACCGCCGAGCAGGCGGACGCACGTATCCGCCCGCGTCCGGGGCACGGCAGCACGCCGCCGCCGGTTCCCGGTGCGGAGTAGGTTCGCCGGAACACGGGCCCTCGGCGGGCGGAACGCAGGCCCTCGGCGGGCGGAACACAGGCCCTCGGCGAGGTGGGCGTATCCTGACCCGGTGCCCGAACAGTTCCCGACTCTGGAGTCCCTCCACGCGCTGAACCCCGCCCAGCAGCCGGAGTACCCGGACGCTGCCGAGGTCACCCGCATCGTGGGCGAACTCCGCCGCCGCCCGCCCCTGGTGTTCGCCGGGGAGTGCGACGACCTGCGCGCCCGGATCGCGGACGCCGCCGCCGGGCGGGCCTTCATCCTTCAGGGCGGCGACTGCGCGGAGACGTTCGAGTCCGTCACGGCCGCCAACATCCGCGACAAGTTGCGGGTGCAGTTGTCGATGGCCCTTGTCCTGCAGTACGCCGCGCAGGTTCCCGTGGTCAAGGTGGGTCGCATCGCCGGCCAGTACGCCAAGCCGCGCAGCAACCCGCTCGAGACCCGTGAGGGCGTGTCCCTGCCCTCCTACCGCGGTGACGCCGTGAACGGGATCGAGTTCACCGCCGAGTCCCGCATCCCCGACCCCCGCCGTCTGGTCGAGGTCTACAACGCCTCGGCCGCGACCCTCAACCTGGTCCGCGCCTTCGTCACCGGCGGGTTCGCCGACATCCGCTCCATCCACAGCTGGAACCGCAACTTCGTGCGCAACTCCAACGTCGAGGCGCGCTACGAGACGCTGGCCGCCGAGATCGGCCGCGCACTGGCGTTCATGGTCGCCAGCGGGGTGGACGCCGGCGCGCTGCGCACGATCAACTTCTACGCCTCCCACGAGGCGCTGCTGCTGGAGTACGAGCACGCCCTCACGCGCATCGACTCGCGCACCGACACTCCCTACAACGTGTCCGGCCACATGGTGTGGATCGGCGAGCGCACCCGTCAGCTCGACGGGGCACACGTCGAGTACATGCGCCACCTCCGCAACCCCCTCGGCGTCAAGATCGGGCCGAGCGTCACGCCGTCGGACGCCGTCGCGCTGGCCGAGCGCCTCGACCCCCACCACGAGCCGGGCCGGCTCACCTTCATCAGCCGGATGGGAGCCCGCCGCGTCCGGGACGCCCTGCCGCCGGTCGTGGAGGCGGTGGAGGCCACCGGCCGCAAGGTCGCCTGGGTGTGTGACCCGATGCACGGCAACACGTTCTCCGCCGGCAACGGCATCAAGACGCGGGCCTTCCCGCAGGTACTCGAGGAGGTCAACGGCTTCTTCGACGTGCACGAGGAACTCGGCACGTGGCCCGGCGGCGTCCACATCGAGCTCACTGGCACCGACGTCACCGAGTGCGTCGGGGGCGTGGACGAGCTGGGTGAGGCCGACCTGACCTCCCGCTACGAGTCGGCCTGCGATCCCAGGCTCAACCGCAACCAGTCGCTTGAACTCGCGTTCTACCTGGCCGAACGCCTCACCGACCACCGCCTGCGGCGCGGGAACAACCCGGTGCAGGACTACCAGGCCGAGGACTTCTGACGTGATCGACCTGCGCAGCGACACCCTCACGCGCCCGACCGGGCCGATGCGTGAGGCGATGGCCGCCGCGGCGGTCGGGGACGACGTGTACGGCGAAGACCCGACCATCGCCGAACTCGAGCGCCGGGTCGCCGGCCTGCTCGGGCACGAGGCGGGGCTGTTCGTCGCCACCGGCAGCCTCGGCAACCAGTTGGGCGTCTGGACGCTCGTCAAGCCGGGGCAGGAGGTGCTCTGCGACTCCGGCGCCCACATCGCCCGCGCCGAGATGGGCGCTCACGGCGCGCTCACGGGCGTGACCATGCGCACCTGGAACACCGAGGACGGCCTGGCCGACCTCGCGCGCATCGAGGCCCTCCTCGCCCCGAACGCCGGCCCCTACCTGGTGTCGACGGCCGCGGTGTCTGTCGAGAACACGCACAACTTCGGGGGCGGGACGATCCAGCCCCTGGAGCACCTTCAGGCGGTCTCCGCGCTGTGTCGGGACGCCGGCGTCGGCCTCCACCTGGACGGCGCCCGGCTCTGGAACGCCCACGTGGCGACCGGGGTGCCTCTGGCCGACTACGGGCGCCTGTTCGACACCGTGAGCGTCTGCCTCAGCAAGGGCCTCGGCGCGCCGGTCGGATCGGTCGTCGTGGGCAGCGCCGCTGCCATCGCTGCCGCCCGCGTCCAGCGCAAGCGCCTCGGTGCCGGCTGGCGCCAGGCGGGCATCCTCGCCGCCGCCGGCCTGTACGCCCTCGATCACCACGTGACGCGCCTTGCCGAGGACCACGCGGCGGCCCGCGCCTTCGCGGACGCCGTCGCCCGCCACGCGCCCGGTGTGGTCGCCCCCCGGACGAACATCGTCGTGGTGCGCACGGGACGCGTGCCCGCGGGAACCCTCGTCGCCGCCGCAGCAGCCCGGGGCGTCGCCCTGTCCCAGGTCGGCGCGCACGTCGTCCGGGCCGTGACCCACCTCGACGTGACACGGACCCAGTGTGAGACCGCAGGCGAGGTCCTCGGCGAGGTCCTCGCCGGACACGTCACCCCCTGACGGGCTCGACCCCGTCGTCCGACCCGTGGCAGGGTGGACGGCATGGAGATCACGCATCTGGGCCACGCGGCGGTGCTGCTCGAGGTCGGCGACCGACGGATCCTCTTGGACCCGGGAACCTTCTCCGACGCCTGGCACGACCTGTCGGGGCTGGACGCGATCCTCGTGACGCACCGGCACCCCGACCACATCGACCCCGCCGCCTTCCCGGGCCTCCTCGACGCCAACCCGGACGCCGCGGTCTACGTGGAACCGGGCGTGCTGGAGCACTACCGGCTCCCCGAGCGGTGTCGGCCGATCGCCGCGGACGTGGAGGTCGCGCTGGGCGGGGTCACGGTGGCGGCGGTGGGCGGGCTGCACGCCGTGATCCACCGGGACATCCCCCGCATCGGCAATGTCGGCCTGGTCGTCACCGCCGAGGGCGAACCCACCTTCTTCCATCCGGGCGACTGCCTGACCGCGATCCCGCGGGAGGTGGACGTGCTCGCGGTGCCCGCCTACGGGCCGTGGGCCGCGCTGAAGGAGACCATCGACTTCGTGCGCGAGGTCGGAGCGTCGTGGGGCTTCCCGATCCACGAGGGCCTGCTGTCGGAGCGCGGCTGGGTGGTCGCCTTCGACCGGCTCCACCAGATGACGGACACGGCGATGGTCGACCTGCGCGGTGGCCTTCCCTGGACGCCGGTGACGCGGTGACCGTGACGCCTCCCGTGCTCCCCTTTCCCGACGGCACCCTGGCCTGGCTGGAGCGCCTCGTCGCCTTCGACACCACGAGCCGGAACCCCAACCTCCCGCTGGTGGAGTTCGCGGCCGCGTGGGCGCGTTCACTGGGGCTGATGCCCCGCGTCCTGCCGACGGTGGACGGACTCAAGGCCAACCTCATCATCACCGTGCCGGACGCCTCCGGGCAGGTCGCGGGCGGCGTGGTGCTCTCCGGCCACACCGACTGCGTCCCCGTGGACGGGCAGGAGTGGTCCAGCGACCCGTTCGCCCTGTCGATCCGCGACGGCCGCGCCCACGGCCGGGGCGCCGTCGACATGAAGGGCTTCGACGCGGCGATCCTGGCGGCACTGCCGGCCCTGGTCGCGCGCCCCCTGCGTGAGCCGGTGCACCTGACCCTCTCCTACGACGAGGAGATCGGGTGCGTCGGCGTCCGCCCCCTGGTTGCGGCGATGCTCGCCGAGGGCCTGAACCCGCGCGTCGCAGTCGTGGGGGAGCCGACCTCGATGCGGGCCATCCGGGCCCACAAGTCGCTCACGATGGTTCGGGTGATCCTGCGGGGGGTGCCGGCGCACTCCTCGCTCCCACACGAGGGCGTCAACGCGATCGAGTTCGCGGCCGAGGTCGTCCGGGGCTGGCGCGAGCGCTGTGAGCGCTGGCGCGTCGAGGGTCCGTTCGACCGCGCCTACCCCGTGCCGTACTCGACGGGCTCTGTGAACCTCATCGGGGGCGGATCCGCCCCCAACATCGTGCCCGAGCACTGCGCGCTCACGCTGGAGTTCCGGACGATCGCCGCCACCGACGAGGCCGCCGAGGTCGAGGACCTCCGTGCCCTGGCCGCCGGGGTCGAGGCCAGGATGCGCGCCCAGAATCCCGCGGCGTCCGTCACCGTCGAGGTGGTCTCCCTGACGCCGGGACTGGAGACGCCCGTGGATTCTCCCGCACTCGACCTTGCCCGCAGCCTCGGGCTGCCCACGGAGGGCGGGAAGGTCACGTACGGCACCGAGGCCGGGGTGTTCTCCCGGGCCGGGATCCCCGCCGTCGTGTGCGGACCTGGCAGCATCGAGCAGGCGCACAAGGCCGACGAGTACGTCGAACTGGCGCAATTGGACGAGTGTGACGCGTTCATCGCAAGGCTCGTGGAGCACCTGCGCGCCTGAGGACGACGCTCGGGCTACACGACGTAGAGGGTGATCGTGGACGCCTCGGGCGCCAGTTTGTCGGCCCCCGGGTCCGTGCGCAGGGCGAAGCCGAGGCTCCCGCTGACCATGCGGACGACCTTCACCTGGAAGCCCGCTCCCTGGAGGCGGGCGGACGCGGCCGTGACGCCCAGGCCGCGCACCTCGGGCACCTTGACCATCACGGGCCCCTGGGAGTTGACCAGCGTCACCGTGTCGCCGCGGTGCACGGTCCCGGCGCCGGGATCCTGCCGGATCACCGAGCCTGCGGGGACCGTCCGGCTGTGCTCCTCGGTGGCTGCGACCGCGAGTCCGTTGCCTTCCAGCCAGGCCTTGGCCTCCTCGAAGGGCCGGCCGGCGAAGTCCGGCAGGTCGACGGGGGCGGGGCCCTTCGAGATCACGAAGTCAACAGGCACGCCCTTCTTGACCTGGGTGCCGGGCTCCATGGCCTGACTGATGATGGTCCCGGACGGCACGGTGTCGCTGTACTCCTCGGCCACGTTTCCGACCGCCAGTTCCCCCTCGATCACCCTCGTCAGCGCCTGCTGCCGGCTCAGGCCCGCGAGGTCGGGGACGGGGTAACGTTCCGGCCCGCGGGAGAGGTACGCCGTGATCGTGCCGTCGCCGAGGATCCGTTCCCCGTCACCGGGTTCGGTCCGGGTGACGCGGCCGACCGGGACCGTCTCGGAGTACTCGCGCTCGAACACGATGCCGAGCCCGGCCTGTTGTGCGGCCGTCTGAGCGGCTTGCTGGCTCAGGCCGCCGAGGGCCGGGGCGTCCGCGTAGCGCCCGACCGCCAGGTACCAGCCGCCGTAGACGAGGCCGGCGATCGAGAGCAGCGCGACGAGGAGTGAGACGATGCGGCCGGCGTCGGAACTGCGCCGCGGCCGCCGGCGGGGTTTCTCCTCGGTGAGGACGGGCAGCGTCCTGGTGTGCGGGGAGGCCGGCGAGTACGGTCCCGGGCCCCCGTCGGAGTAGTAGGGAGCTCCGTCGGAGGCGAAGTCGAAGGAGGGACTCACCGGGGTGGACGGGGTGAAGCGCACCTCGCGCGGCGCCCCTGCCAGGGAGTAGGCCCCCACCAGCGAGGGGACGCGCTCCGGCGCGCCCGCCTCGACGTCGATCCGCTGCTGGCGCATGCGTGCGGTCAGGTCGGCGTCCGTCGTGACGCCGCGGGCGAGCGCGTCGCGAGCGGCACGCAGGTGCGCGAGCAGGACGTCGGCGTCCGCGGGGCGGGACTGCCGGTCGCGGTTCGCGGCGGAGGTGACGAGCGCGTCGAGGTAGGGCGGGATGCGCGTCCGGGAGTCGCGCCACGAGGTCGAGAGCTCCATCGAGGGCGCCGGGATCTGGTTGTGGACGTGGCTGTAGGCGACCTGGATCGGGGTGTCCCCGGTGTGCGGCTTGTGGCCGGTCAGCATCTCGTAGAGGACGATGCCCAGGGAGTAGACATCGGACTCCGGGCCGGCGCTGCCCTTGGTGACGAGTTCGGGGGCGATGTAGCTGACGGTCCCGATGACGAGCCCGGTGGTCGCCGTGTTCGTCTGCGCGGTGACGGCGCGGGCCAGGCCGAAGTCGGCGACCTTGAC
>CAZZGU010000086.1:0-937 GCA_964653755.1 uncultured Nigerium sp.
CCACTCGGGCAACCTGCCGTGCTGGTGTCAGCGGGGAATACCATACCAAGACCCGGGCCGCTGCGCCCAATCGGAGGGGGGAAGATGGCCGGCGAGAGTTCGTTCGACATCGTCAGCAAGTACGACCGTCAGGAGGTCGACAACGCCGTCAACATGGCGGCCAAGGAAGTCCGTCAACGCTTCGACTTCAAGGGCACGGACGCCTCGATCGGCTGGTCCGGCGAGTCGATCGAGATGCAGGCCAGCGGCGAGGAGCGTGTCAAGGCTGTCCTTGACGTGTTCCAGAGCAAGCTGGTCCGCCGCGGGGTGAGCCTCAAGGCCCTGGAGGCCGGTGAGCCACGCCTGTCCGGCAAGACCTGGCACATCACCACGACGATGCGGCAGGGGATCACCCAGGACAACGCCAGGAAGATCGCCAAGCTGGTGCGGGACGAGGGCCCCCGGGGCGTCAAGTGCCTCGTCCAGGGGGACGAACTCCGCGTCTCCTCCAAGAGCCGCGACGACCTCCAACAGGTGCAGTCGCTGATCCGCGAGCAGGACTACGACTTCGCCGTCCAGTTCACCAACTACCGCTGACCCGCCCCGCTGTGACGGTCAGCTAGGGGACGTACTGCTGGTCAATCGCGGTGACGACGCCCCCGGCGACCGTCAGCCAGTAGGGCGTGGACAGCAGCGTGTCCCGCGCCGGGCCCTCGATCGCGGCCCCCCAATCCGCCAGGGCCATCCCGGGGCACGTCATGTCGTCGCAGTACACACCCTCCGCGTCCATCACCGTCGACACCACGACGCCGGAGTCCACGGGCAGGTCGACCGGGGTCGGGTCGTCGTTCACGATGTAGAAATCGTTCGGAGGAGGCGACTCGTCACCGCGCGCGGCCGCAGCCTCGGCCGCAGCCTCCCCCGTGAGCCACTCGACGGGGTCCGCCGTGAGCACGAA
>CAZZGU010000086.1:947-9858 GCA_964653755.1 uncultured Nigerium sp.
TCCCGGTGTCGTCGGCCCGGCGCTCGGCGAGGCAGGTGCCGTTGACGTGGGCACCCCTGGAGTCGAAGTCACCGGGGTCGCGCCGCCAGTGCAGCCGGCGAGCGCGAGCACGGCCGCCATCGCCACGCCCGGAATACTGCCCCGAATCCTGCCTCGCGCGACCATGGGACCACTCCGTCCTCGCCGAAAGCCCCGCGGGCCTACGGGACTGGTTCCACCGTAGCGAGGCCAGCCGGACGTGGGAATGGGCCCGGCCCACCGGCCACTCTCAGGCGAAGCAGGCCACCACCTCGGCGCCGGTCACATCCTCGAGGCGGGCGTGACGCCAGCGCGGGGCACGATCCTTGTCCACGAGTTGTGCCCGGACGCCCTCGACGAAATCGGGACCGCCCACAAGATGCCGGGCGAGCACGCGGTCCTGGGCCAGGACCTCTTCGACGGAGCACATGGACGCCGCCCGTCGGAGCGCCTCCAGCGCAACGGCCACGGACAACGGGCAGCGCTGTCGCAGGTCGGAGGCCGCGGCGCGCGCCTCGGCCCGCGGGTGCCCCTCGAGCCGTCGCACGATGACAGCCGGGTCGGACCCCTCGTAGCAGTCGTCCACCCACTCCCGCTGGGCCGCCAGCACGCCCGGGGCGGCGTCGCCGGACACCTCGTCCGCCAACCCCACCAGTACGGCGTCCGCCGCCCCGATCGTGGTCCCCGTCAGGGCGAGGTGGGTGCCGAGTTCACCGGGGGCTCGGGAGAGCTGCCACGAAAGTCCCACGTCGGGCACGAAGCCGATGATCGTCTCGGGCATGGCGAGACGCGCGTCGGCGTGGACGATGCGTCGTGAACCGTGCGCAGACACCCCCAGCCCGCCGCCCATCACGATGCCGCGCATGTGGGCGACGTACGGCTTCGGATAGGTGGCGATGCGGAGGTTCATCGCGTACTCGACGTCGAAGAACGCCATGAAGTCGCCCCCCTCCAGCACGACCTCGCGCAGGGCACGGACGTCCGCCCCCGCACAGAGTCCGCGCTCCCCCGCGCCGAGCACCTCGACGGAGTTCACCGCGTCGTCGTCGGCCCAGGCGTCCAGCGAATCACGGATCGTGCGACACATGCCCGGCGTGAGCGCGTTGATGGACGCCGGACGGTTGAGCGTGAGGCGTCCGACTCCCTCGACTACCTCGACGAGTACCTCATCATCGTGCTGGAACATGTGTCTCCCGTCTCCGGAGCGAGGTGCGGTACCGCAGGTAGATCGCTGCGGCGGCGAGCGCGGCCAGTGCAAGCGCCAGGGCGTCGTTGCGCCACGCCAGGTTGCCCGCCCCGTAGACCATGAGAACGCCTGTGACGGCCGCGGCCCAGCGGATCACCCGGTCCGAGGGACTCGTGAGCGGGAGCAGAAGCCCGCCCCACAGCAGGTACCACGTGTGCATGGCGGGAGCGAAGACCGCCACTGCAAGGTAGGCGTAGCTCAGGAAGACCATGGGCTCGGTGCGCGACCGCCGCACGACGAGCCAGCCCACGACTCCGGCCATGATGACGAGCCCGATCGTCTGGGCGGCGTCCTTGGCCACCCGGCCCGTGGGATCGACCCCGAACTGGTCGACGACCGACTGGATCGCCCACCCCAGCAGGCTGAGGGGGGCCATCGTCACCACAAGTCCGGGCACGGTCGCGGCGAAGATCCAGCCGAACCCGAGGCCGGTGGCCACGGAGACGAGCGCGAAGACCCCGACGGAGACGGCCAGTGCCACCAGGGCCCGGGGCAGGAACCGCAGGACGTCTCGTGGACGCCAGGAAGCCCAGCCGCTCCCGATGATGGCAATCGGGTAGGCCGCCAGGAACGCCGGCTGTTTGATGGACGCCCCCAGGCCGACGAGCACCAGCGCCCACCAGAACCGGCCCCGGTAGGCCTCGTGGAGGGCCCACACCACGAAGCCGATCATCAGGGCGTCGTTGTGGGCACCACCTACGAGGTCGATGACCAGGACGGGGTTGATCGTGGAGAACCATGCCGCCGTCCGCACGTCGACCCCCACGAGGAGCGCAAGACGGGGCAGGAAGCGGACGATCATCGCGACCCCTGCCAGCGCGGGGAGGCGCATGAGCACCGCCGAGAGATAAGGGTCGAGCCCCGCGAGCACCACCATGCCGTGCGAGATCTGCAGGGCCAGCGGGCCGTAGGGGGCGGCGGTGTAGCGCCAGACCCACGACACCTGATCGGCGAACTGGCCGGGGAGCACCGACGGTGAGGTCTCGTACGGGTTGAAGCCGTTGTGGATCAACCAGCCCTGCGCGGCGTAGGAGTAGGCGTCGTGGCTGAAGATCGGGGGCGCGGCCAGCAGCGGGAGCGCCCACCACAGGAGCACCGCCCAGTGCTTGACGTGCTCATACACGGTCGGTCTCAACCTGAGCCACGCTGTGATGAGCAGGCCCATCGCAGCGATCACCAGGGCTGTCCCGAAGGCCTTGGCCCACCACGTGTCCAACCCGAACGCCCGCATCGGACCCCACCAGGGGCTGGCCTGGGGCAGGTAGGCCGGGCTCAGGGAGCCCAGGGCCAGCAGGGTGGTGCCGAGCAGCCCCTGCCGCACGGGCCCAAGCCGCAGCGCTTCGCGCATGTCCCCGAGGAAGGCCACGACGCGTGACCGCACCACCTCCCGCCGGGCCGCCGGCGCCGGTCGCGGGACGGGGTTGCTCACGGGTGCTCCTGTCCTGGGTAGGTGAAGCCCAGCCTAACGGGCCCGGCCCGCGCGCCGGACGCGGACGCCCTCGGTCCCGGCGACGCGCCGCGCGAGTGCGGATCGGGCGACGGCCAGGCGCGCGCTCCGCGCCGCAGGCAGGTCGTGCGGGTCAAGCCTGATCTGTAGCACGGAGCGTCCCGTGACCGGCTCCGCCAACGCGGAGGGCAGGTCATGGAGGTCGACCGACGTGTGGCGGGCGCCGAACGCGCGCGCCGCAGCCGCCACGTCGAACGAGGGCGGCGTGGTGAAGTAACGCTTGAAAATGGCAGGGTCGGCGGACGCATGCTCCAATGTGGAGAAGATGCCGCCGCCGCCGTCGTCGAACACGATGGCCTGGAGATCGACCTCCGGCTCGAGCTCGCCCCGCGCGAGCCCGCCGACATCGTGGAGGAAGGCCAGGTCGCCGAGGACGACCCGCACGGGTTCCCCCAGCCCCGCGGCGACTCCGCCCGCGGTCGAGATCGTGCCGTCGATGCCCGCAAGACCCCGGTTGGCCACGGCACGGAGGCTGTGACGGGCCGGGAGCGCCGCAAGGTCGAAGGCGCGGATCGTGGTCGACGAGCCGAGCACGAGAACGTCCGGGCCCATCCTGGTCGCCTGGTGCCAGAGGGCGCGGGCGGCCGCTTCGACGGGGCTGGGAGCCCAACCGTCCTCGACGACAGCGTCCGCGGCGTGCCACCGCGCCAGCCATGCGTGGTCGGACGCCGTGGGCGCCGGTGGCTCCAACGCGCCGACCACGCAGGAAGCACTCCCGGTGACGTCGGTCCACCGGACGCCCGGCGCGACCACGACGGCCCCCGGCCTCGCCAACAGGCGGGCAACCGGCCGGGAGAGCGTGGGGTGGCCGAAAACAACCACGCGCTGGGCCTCGTCCCCCAGCCCGGCCGCCAGCAGAGCCTGGTAGTGCGTGATCGCCGGCTCCAGCCGGGCCCCCGAGGTGGGCTCGGCCAGGAGCGGCCACGCGGCGGCGTCTGCCACGCGGGCTGCCTCCAGCCCTGCCCCGTCGCCGGCCACGACGACGGTGCGCAGCCCGGGGGCGACGCCGGCAGGGATCGGGTCGGGCACCGGAGCCACCGCGAGCGGAATCGGCAGCGGGCCGGGCCGCCAGCGGTCGTCCGGGACCAGCGGTTCGCGCAGTCCGACGTTGAGGTGAACCGGCCCCGGGTCACCGGTGCGCGTGCCGAGGGCGGCCGCCACGAGCCGCGCCACCTGACCGCGGACGGCGTCCACCTCGAAGCCGGCGGGCAGGTCGAACGTGGCGCGCACGGCGTCCGCGAACAGGCCTGGCTGAGACGTCGTCTGGTTGGCCCCGGTGCCGCGCACCTCGTGGGGGCGGTCGGCCGACACCACGACGAGGGGGACGCCGCTGTGCGAGGCCTCGAGGACGGCCGGATGAAGGTTCGCCACCGCCGTCCCCGACGTGGTGACGACCGCGACGGGCCTGCGCGACCCATCGAGCCAGGCCGCCCGAGCCAGGCCCAGGGCGAAGAACCCCGCGACGCGCTCGTCCACGCGGACGTGGGTGCGCAGCCAACCCGCCTCCTCGGCAGCTGCGAGGGCGTAGACCAGCGGTGCCGACCGCGAACCGGGCGCAACGACGACGTCGCCAACCCCGGCGGCGCACAGGTGCGCGATGAGCGCGCGCGCGACGGCGGTGGAGCTCACGACACCACCTCCGCCAGTTCGGCACCCGCCCGGGCGGCCACGGCCGCCAGCCGCGCGTGCCAGCGGGCGGCCAGCGCCTCGTCGACTGCGGCCAGGGCGTCCGGCTCGACGCGCCGCACCGCGATGCTCCCGTTCTCGGGCAGGAGCGGGGCGGTGGTCACGTCCTGCTCGAACAGCTGGACCGTCGCCAGGCCGGACGCCAGCGTCTGGCCAGGCAGGGCTGCCGCCAGCGCCACACCCATGGCGATGCCCACGGAGCTCTCC
This sequence comes from uncultured Nigerium sp., assembly GCA_964653755.1. Classification (GTDB taxonomy): domain Bacteria; phylum Actinomycetota; class Actinomycetes; order Propionibacteriales; family Propionibacteriaceae; genus Propioniciclava. The sequence goes on from CAZZGU010000086.1 coordinate 5,612, forward strand.
AGCGCCGATGACACGACCACGGGCAGGTCGAGCGCCTCGGCGAGTTCCAGGCAGGCCCGGACGCCGCCCAGGGGCTGCACCTTCAGGACGACGACGTCCGCGGCCCGGGCGCGCTTCACCGCGAACGGGTCGGCAGCCCGCCGGATCGACTCGTCGGCGGCCACCGGGACCGCAACCCGTCGCCGCACCTCGGCGAGCTCGGCGACGGTTCGACAGGGTTGCTCCACGTATTGCAGTCCCCCCGCCGCGCGGTCCAGCACGGGCAGGATCTCGACCGCCTCGGCGACGCTCCAGCCGCCGTTCGCGTCGATCCGAATGTGGCCGGCAGCGCCCAGCGCGTCCCGGACGGCCGCGAGGCGTTCGACCTCCTCGGCGACGGACTGCCCGGGTTCGGCCACCTTGACCTTCGCCGTGGTGCAGCCGCCGCCGGCCCGCACGATCGCGAAGGCCCACACGGGACCGACCGCAGGCACCGTCACGTTGACGGGGACCCGGTCTCGCAGCGGCGCAGGAAAACCCTGGCTGGACGCCTCGAACGCGGCCCGCAACCACGGGACCGCGACCTCGTCGTCGTACTCCCAGAAGGGGGAGAACTCCCCCCACCCGGCCGGCCCGTGCACGAGGATCCCGTCGCGGGCGTCCAGCCCACGGAACCGGGCGCGCAGCGGGGTGCGGTAGACGGCGGTCGTCACGGTCGGGCGACGGGCGAGAGGGCCTGGTAGACGGGGAGGAACTTCTGCGCGGTCTCGGCGAGTTCCTCGCTGGGAACCGAACCGGCGACGATCCCGCCCCCCGCGAAGAGCCGGACCGAGCACCCGTCGGGGGCCAGTTGACCAGCGCGGAGAGCGATGGCGAACTGTCCGTTGCCCTCGGCGTCCATCCAGCCGACCGGACCTGCGTACCGTCCGCGGTCGAACGACTCAAGCTCGGCGATCAGGCGCTTGGCCTGCTCCCGCGGAGTCCCGCACACGGCCGCCGACGGGTGGACCAGAGCAGCGACCTCGAGGGCCGTGAGCGGGTCGCGCAGCGTGCCGGTGACCTCGGTGGAGAGGTGCATGATCGTCGGCAACCGCAGGATCTCGGTTGACCCGACCCGAACGTCGGCCACCTGCCCGAGCCGCTCGGCCACCGAACGGGCGGCGTACTCGTGCTCGACGAGGTCCTTGGCGCTGACCAGGAGGCGCTGCGCGGTCGCGGCGTCCGCCACCGGCCGACCCGTGGCCGCCGCGGAGCCCGCGAGGACTCGGGAATACACCGTGCGTCCGCGGACGACCGCGAGCAACTCCGGGCTGGCGCCGAACATTCCGTCCACGTGGAACGTCCAGGCCGTGGGGTTGGCGGCCTGCAGGCGTGCCAGAACCGCGGGCAGGTCGAGCGGGTGACCGCAGACGGCCTCGAGGTCGCGGGCCAGCACGATCTTCTCGACCTCGCCGGCCTCGATGAGTTCCACGGCCCGCGCGACGGCACGTCGATACTGTTCGCGCGTGAGCGCCCCCGATCGGAAGTCGAGTTCCTCGAACTCGGAGCCCTCGGACGCCTCGGGCAGCAGATCCGCCTGGTCGCGGGCCACCTTGAGGACGCCGTCGTGCCAGCGGCCCAGAACCTCGGGGACGACGAGCACGGATTCGGTGGTCGAGTCATCGGCGAACGTCACGGTGACGAACGCCACCGACGGCGCCTCGCCGGGCCCCCTGCTTGCGAGGTGGGCGCGGTACTGCGCAGAGAGGCTCTGGAAGCGGCGCGGCCCGCTGGCCGTGACGCGGAGGCGTTCGCCCCACCCGAGCAGGGCGCGCCGATCGGCTCCCTCGCCGTGGGCCCACACCAGCGGCACGCCTCGACGCAGGGACACCTCGAGCGCTTCGCGTACGGCCAGGGTCGCGGCCCCGGCATCGACGGTGAGCACGCAGCGAGGATAGCCCACCCGCGTCCGGGAGCTGCTGCGTCGTTAGGCTGGCCCGGTGACCGACCACGACGAAGCCCCCGAACTCTCCGACGAAGACCTCGCCTTCCTGCACCGGGTGTTCCAGGCCGCCCGGGACGGCGAGCCGACCCTGCTCGACATCGTCGACCAGGGCATCCCCGTCAACCTCACCAACGACAACGGCGACACGTTGCTGATGCTCGCGGCCTACAACCGCCAGCACCAGCTCGTCCGCGACCTGTTGGCGCGCGGCGCCGACCCCGACCGGGTGAACCGGCGTGGCCAGACAGCGCTGGCGTGCGCGATCTTCCAGCAGTCCGAGCCGATCGTTCGGGACCTGCTGAAGGCTGGAGCGGACCCGCGCGCCGGCTCGAGCACCGCGTGGCAGATCGCCGACTTCTTCGGTCTCCCGGGCATTCGCGCACTGCTGGACGCGGTCGCCGGCTCCCCGGAGTCGTGAGCGGCACCGGCTCGTTAGGGTGTCGCCATGCACAACCCGTTCGACCCGACCCGCTGGCGCACCGTCGGGGGCTTCGACTTCTCCGACATCACCTACCACCGGGCGATCGACCCTGCCGGACGTGACCTGCCCGCCGTCCGGATCGCCTTCGACAGGCCCGAGGTGCGGAACGCATTCCGTCCCCACACCGTGGATGAGCTCTACCGCGCCCTCGACCACGCCCGGATGACGTCCGACGTGGGAACGGTCATCCTGACCGGCAACGGCCCGTCCCCACGCGACGGGGGCTGGGCGTTCTGCTCGGGCGGCGACCAGCGGATCCGGGGCCGGGACGGTTACCGGTACGAGGTCGAGGGTGCGGACGCCGACGCAGCTCGCGAACAGCGCCGTGAACAGATCGACCCGGCGCGCGCCGGACGCCTGCACATCCTGGAGGTGCAGCGGCTCATCCGCACGATGCCCAAGGTCGTCATCGCGGTGGTGAGCGGCTGGGCGGCGGGGGGTGGGCACTCGCTCAACGTGGTGTGCGACCTGTCGATCGCGTCCCGCCAGCACGCCCGCTTCATGCAGACCGACGCCAACGTCGGATCCTTCGACGCGGGCTACGGCTCCGGCCTGCTCGCGCGGCAGATCGGGCAGAAGCGGGCCCGCGAGATCTTCTTCCTGGCGCGGGAGTACTCCGCCGGCGACGCCGAGCGTTGGGGCGTGGTCAACGAGGTGGTCGACCACGCGAGGATCGAGGATGTGGCCCTGGAGTACGCCCGCGTGATCGCCTCGAAGTCACCGCAGGCGATCCGGATGCTCAAGTTCGCGTTCAACCTCGTCGACGACGGGCTGGCAGGACAGCAGGTGTTCGCCGGCGAGGCCACGCGCCTGGCGTACATGACCGACGAGGCCGTCGAGGGCCGCGACGCCTTCCTCGAACGTCGCGACCCCGACTGGTCCCGGTTCCCCTACTACTACTGATCAAGTGGAACCGACGAAGCTGATCGCGGGGCCGGGCGGAATGAACGCCCGCGCGGTGGGCGATCTCTACCGCGCGCTGGACGCCGCCCTGGTGACCGGCTGCGGGCCGGGCCTGGCAATGTTGGCACCCGGAGACACGCTTGGCGCCGTCGAGGCCCGCATCTCCCAGCCCACCGACGGCGTCCACGTCGTCATCGCAACCTCGGGGTCCACCGACGCACGCGGGCACCTCGTCGGGCTCGGACTTCCCGCGCTCCTGGCCTCGGCGCGAGCCACCCTGGTACGGCTGGGGGGGCCGGGTCAGTGGCTCACGTCGCTACCCGTGCACCACGTCGCAGGCTTCCAGGTGGTGCTCCGCAGCGTGGTGGCCGGCATCCCGCCGGTTGTTCACGCCCCCGGAGGCCACTTCGACCCGGCCGGGCTCGCCCCGAGCATCGCGGAACTCGACCCCGGAGTCCCCCACTACCTCTCGCTGGTGCCGACCCAACTGGCCCGCGTGCTCAACCACGACCCCACCCTGCTGGGCGGCTTCGCCGCCGTCCTCGTGGGCGGAGCCCCTCTACCGGCAGCACAGGGACGTCGGGCGCTCGCCGCCGGTGTGCGCGTCGTCCGGACCTACGGGATGACGGAGACCAGTGGCGGATGCGTCTACGACGGGGTGCCGCTCGACGGCGTCCGGGTCCGGGTGGTGGAGGGCCGGGTTCAGGTGGCCGGCTCAACGCTCGCCACCCGCTACCTCGACAGCAGCGAACAGCCGTTCACGGTCGACACCAGTGGCGAGCGGTGGCTGGTGACCGCCGACCTGGGGAGCCTCACGGACGGCGTCCTCACGGTGACCGGCCGCGCCGACGACGTGCTCATCAGTGGCGGCGTCAACGTCACCCCCCTCGTGGTCGAGGA
>CAZZGU010000087.1:0-9854 GCA_964653755.1 uncultured Nigerium sp.
CCCACCGCCGTCCTCACCCCTCAGGAGACCGACGAACTGCTGGCCATCATCAAGCAGCTCAGCGCGGGCGGCACGTCGGTCGTCCTCATCACCCACAAGCTCCGCGAGGTGCGCGCGGTCGCCGACGCGATCACGGTCATCCGCCGCGGCAAGGTCGTGGGGACGGCGTCCCCGACCTCGACCGAGACCGAACTGGCCTCCCTCATGGTGGGCCGACCGGTGGATCTCGGCATCGACAAGGAGCCGGCTCGCCCCGGCGAGCCGGCGTTCGAGGCCCGGGGCCTGACCATCCTCGACGAGACCGGCCGCGCGGTCGTGGACAACATCGACCTCATGGTCGCGCGCGGTGAGATCCTCGCGATCGGCGGCGTCCAGGGCAACGGCCAGACCGAGCTCGCCGAGGCGATCCTGGGCCGGATCTCCCCCACGCGCGGCACCCTGAGTCTGGACGGCCGTGACCTCGCACCGCTGTCGATCAAGCAGCGCATCCGCGCGGGCCTCGGCTTCGTGCCGGAGGACCGGCAGCACGACGGCATGATCGGCAGCTTCTCGATCGCCGAGAACATGATCCTCAACCAGTACGACGTCGAGCCGTTCGCGCAGGGGCCGTCGATGCGGCCGGGCGTGGTGCTCGAGAACGCGCGCCGCCTGCGCGACGAGTACGACGTCCGCGTCACCACGGTGCGCGACCCGATCTCGACGCTCTCGGGCGGCAACGCCCAGAAGGCGATCATCGCCCGCGAGATGTCGCGTGACCTGCGGCTGCTCGTGGTGGCGCAGCCGACGCGCGGCGTGGACGTCGGCTCCATCGAGTTCATCCACACGCGCATGGTCGCGGAGCGGGACAAGGGCACCCCCGTCATCCTCATCTCCACCGAACTCGACGAGATCGAGAGCCTGGCCGACCGCATCGCGATCATGTACCACGGCCGGATCGTCGGCATCGTGCCCGAGGGCACCCCCCGGGACGTTCTCGGGCTCATGATGGCCGGCGTTCCCCAGGACGAGGCCGAACGAGCGGCCGGCGGCGGGGCCGACCGAGCCGCCGGGAGCGGGGCAGGAGGAGAGTCATGACCAGCATGACCAGCGGCGACACCGCCACGAACGCCACCGACGGCAAGCGACCGCCGGCCGACAACGTCCTGCGCGACATCCTCGCCTCCACCGGGACGATGATCTTCCTGGCCGTGCTGCTCGCGCTCGTCATCGGCGCGATCCTGGTGACGCTGTTCGACCCCACCTTCCGCTACACGATGACCTACTTCTTCAGCCGCCCCTCGGACGCCTTCACCGCGGCAGGGATGGCGGCGGGTGGGTACTTCACCTCGCTGTTCCGGGGGGCCATCTTCGACTACGAGGCCATCTCGTTGGCACGGGCGTTTCGGCCCCTGACCGAGACGCTGACGAACTCGATCCCCCTGATCCTCGCGGGGTTGGCCGTCGGACTCGGCTTCCGGGGCGGGTTGTTCAACATCGGTGGTCAGGGCCAACTGATCATGGGCGCCATTGCGGCGACGTGGGTGGGTTTCACCTTTCAGCTGCCGCCCGGGGTGCACCTGGCCGCCGCGATCCTCGCCGCGATCGTGGCGGGGTCGCTCTGGGGCGTCATCGTCGGCTGGCTGAAGGCGAGGGTCAACGCCAACGAGGTGATCGTCACGATCATGCTCAACTCGGTGGCCGTGTACCTGCTGACCTACCTGCTCAAGACGCCCACGTTCATCGGCCAGGGGTACGCGGGCAAGTCCATCGACATCCATCCGACGGCCGCCTACCCCTGGGTCTTCGGGCCCCAGTTCCGCCTGCACTGGGGGTTCGCCGTGGCCCTGCTGGCCGCGGTGTTCGTGTGGTGGCTGATGGAGCGCTCGACGCTCGGTTTCGAGATTCGCGCCGCGGGCGCCAACCCCGAGGCCGCGCTCACGGCGGGCGTGTCGGTGAAGCGGGTCATCGTGCTCACGATGATCATTTCGGGTGCCCTGGCGGGGCTCGCCGGGACGGCCCCCGCGCTCGGCACCGAGCAGTTCCTCACCACCGGCATCGCCGCCAACTACGGGTTCGACGCCATCACCGTCGCGCTGCTGGGCCGGTCGCGCCCGGTCGGCACCGTGCTGGCGGGCATCCTCTTCGGCGCACTGAACGCGGGCGGCTCGCTGATGCAGGCCGCGCAGGGCATCCCTGTGGACATCGTCCAGGTGGCCCAGGCGGTGATCGTGCTCCTGATCGCCGCACCCCCGCTGGTGCGCTGGATCTTCCGGCTCCCCGAGCCCCGCGACAAGAGAGTGGTGGAATCGGTCGCCCCCTCGACCCCAGCCGCAGCCTCGACCCCGGCCGGGACCTCCGGTCCCGCCGCGACCCCGCAAGGAGGGCAGGCGAAATGACCACAGACGTCCGCCACGCGCCGGCTCCCGACGTGCCCAGCGACGGCCTGCCCGAACCCGTGCCTCCGATCAGCTGGCGCTGGCCGATCGTGGCCGCCGTGATGGCCGCGCTCACCGTCGTCCTCGCCCTCGTCGCGCAGGGTGCCGCGCGATTCTCCATGCAGGGGGCGACGAACTGGTTCACCCTGGGGGACTTCTCGCTGCCCGCCACTGCCGCCGGCCTCGTGCTCGGCGTCCTCGGGTTTGCGGGAGCGGGGCTGGCCTTCGCGCAGGCGTCCGGACGCCGTCGCGTGTCTCCCTGGATCGTCCCCCTCGTGGGCATCTTCCTCGTCGTCACATTCCTGATGTGGACGGTCGCGGGGAACCCCGACACGGCGATCCCGGTCGTCCGGCTGCTGTCGGGGGCCCTCGCGTTCGCCGTGCCGCTCACCTACGGCGCCCTCTCCGGCGTGATCTGCGAGCGCTCCGGAATCATCAACATGGCCATCGAGGCGCAGATGCTGTTCGGGGCGTTCGCGGCCGTCGTAGCCAGTTCCGCGCTGGGGACGCCGTGGGTCGGCATCCTCGTCGCGCCGTTGGCCGGCGTCCTCATCGCGCTGCTGCTCGCCCTCTTCACGATCAAGTACCGCGTCGATCACATCATTGTCGGCGTCGTCCTCAACATGCTGGCGATCGGGTTCACGTCGTTCCTGTTCTCGCCCCTGTTCGTCGGCTCGGGGAGTCGCCTCAACCAGAGCCTCGCCCTGCCGAACCTGCCGATCCCGCTCCTGTCGGGGATCCCGGTGCTCGGGCCGGTGCTCTTCAACCAGTCGATCCTCGTCTACCTCGTCTACGTCCTCGTCGCCGTGCTGCAGGTGTACCTGTTCCGCTCCAGGTGGGGGTTGCGGACGCGGGCCGTCGGCGAGCACCCGAAGGCCGCCGACACTGTCGGCATCAAGGTCAACGCCCTGCGCTGGAAGAACACGATCCTGGGTGGTGCGCTGGCGGGCCTGGGAGGCGCGATGTTCACGATCGGCATGGGGCTGGCGTTCTCGAAGAACATGGTGGCAGGAAACGGCTACATCGCCCTGGCGGCCATGATCCTCGGCGGGTGGCGACCCGTGGGCGCGGTCGCGGCGGCCGTCCTGTTCGGCTTCGCCACCAACCTCGGCTTCGTGATGCAGACCGTGGGAGCGCCGATCCCGACCGAGTTCGTGCTGATGATCCCCTACCTCGTCACGATCCTCGCGGTCGCCGGATTCGTCCGGGCCGCGAAGGCGCCCGCAGCAGAGGGCAAGCCGTACCCCTGATCCGCCCGCCTCCGACTGATCAGTCCCAGAAAGGACCCTCATGGCTACTCCGCACATCAGCGCCTCCCCCGGCGACTTCGCCCCGGCCGTCCTCATGCCCGGCGACCCCAAGCGCGCCGAGCGCATCGCGGGGATGATCCTGGACGACGCGCGCCTGGTGACCGACGTCCGCGGCATCCTCGGCTTCACCGGGACCGTGAACGGCCAGCCGCTGAGCGTCATGGCGTCCGGCATGGGCATGCCGTCCATCACGATCTACGCGACCGAATTGTTCCGGTTCTACGACGTGCAGCGGATCATCCGCGTCGGAACCGCCGGGGCCATCGCGGCGCACGTGAAGGTCGGTGATGTGCTGGTCGGGATCGGCGCGCACACCGACTCCAACATGAACCAGCAGCGCCTCCCGGGGCTCAACTACGCGGCCATCGCGAGCTTCGAGCTGGCCAGTGCGGCGGTGGCTGCGGCGAAGGGCGCCGACGGCGTCCACGTCGGCACGATCCTGTGCAAGGACCACTTCTACCTGTCCGCGGGGCCGTCGCTGGAGTTGCTGGCGCAGTACGGCGTCCTCGGGGTGGAGATGGAATCGGCGGCGCTCTACGGCGTGGCCGCCGAGTTCGGGCGGCAGGCTCTGACGGTCCTGACGGTGTCGGACCACCTCCTCGACCACAGCTCCGACATGAGCGCCGAGGAACGTGAGACGAAGTTCCGCGGCGCCCTTGACCTCGCCGTCGCCGCGGCCCTGAGCTGAGGCGCGTCATGGCCGAACCGTTGGACGCCGTCGACGTCATCCGTACCAAGCGTGACGCCCGCGCACTCACGCGCGCCCAGATCGACTGGGTCATCGACGCGTACACCCGGGGCGTGGTGGGCGATGAGCAGATGGCCGCCCTGGCCATGGCCGTCTTCCTCAACGGGATGAACCGGGAGGAGCTCACCCACTGGACGAAGGCCATGATCGCCTCCGGCGACCGGATGGACTTCAGCAGCCTCGGCAAGCCGACGGTCGACAAGCACTCCACCGGCGGGGTCGGCGACAAGCTGACGCTGCCGCTCGCGCCGTTGGTGGCGGTCTTCGGGGTCGGCGTCCCGCAGATGGCCGGCAGGGGCCTCGGCCACACCGGCGGAACGCTGGACAAACTCGAGTCCATCCCCGGCTGGCGGGCGAGCCTGACCAACGACGAGATCCTGAGTCAGGTGCGCGATGTCGGGGCCGTCATCTGCGCCGCGGGTGCCGGTCTCGCCCGCGCCGACAAGAAGCTCTACGCGCTGCGCGACACCACGGGGACGGTCGAGTCGATTCCTCTCATCGCGTCATCGATCATGAGCAAGAAGATCGCCGAGGGCACGGGGGCGCTCGTGCTGGACGTCAAGTGCGGCGCGGGCGCGTTCATGTCCACCCTCGCGTCGGCCCGCGAACTCGCCCGCACGATGGTCGACATCGGCACCGATGCGGGTCTCCCCACCGTGGCCCTGCTGACCGCGATGGACACCCCGCTCGGGCTCACGGTGGGTAATGCGCTCGAGGTGCGCGAGTCGGTGGAGGTGCTGGCGGGCGGGGGACCGTCCGACGTCGTGGAGCTCACCGTGGCCCTGGCGCGCGAGATGCTGGCGGCGGCGGGGCGTCCGGACGAGGACGTCGAGGTTGCGCTGGCCGACGGCCGCGCGATGGACGTCTGGCGCCGGATGATCGTGGCGCAGGGCGGCGACGTGGACGCCCCACTTCCGGTGGCGCGGCACACGGAGACGGTCCGGGCGGAGGAGTCAGGCGTCGTGACGAGAGTGGACGCGATGGGTGTCGCCGTCGCAGCCTGGCGCCTCGGCGCGGGGCGGGCCCGCAAGGAGGACCCGGTGCAGGCGGCCGCCGGCGTCGAGTTGCACGCGAAACCGGGCGACCGGGTCGTGGTGGGCCAACCGCTGTTGACGCTGCACACCGACGACGACGATCGGTTCCCGCGGGCGCTGGAGGCCCTGGTGGACGCCGTGTCGATCGGTGCTGACACGACCGCCGGTGAGGCGCTGGAGTCCGGGCCGCTGGTCCTCGAGCGCATCGCCTGACGGCCGGTCAGGCGCGGCCGCCAGAGAACCACGCGACAAGAAGTCCCGGGCAGGACGAGAGGGACAACGGCGGTTGTGTCGAAGTGTTGACACAATGCCACGCTTCCGGTCATGCTTGTGTCATCTACCTGACACAAGGAGCCTTCTGAGATGTCGCGCCTGCTCTTGCTCGGTCTGCCCGTCCTGTTCTTCGTCGTCGTGCTGGCGGCCGTCCTGGCCGGACGCCGGCGCGCCGGAAGGCTCGTCTTCGACGAGGAGGCCTACCCCGGTCTGGTCGCCCTGCGTCGAGCCACCACGCGGTTCCGGTGGGTCGGGCTCGGGATCGGCCTGATGGCCGGGATCGTCCTGGTGTTCCTGGGGAGCCTGGCGCCGTTCGTGCTGGTCGCCCCGATCGTGGTCGGCCTGTCGGTCGTGGTCGCGATCATGGTCGGGCAGCAGCTGTCCTACGCCAGAGCCCGGGTCGTCGGTGTCGCCGCCATCGAGACCCGCCGCGTCCGGGACTACCTCCCCCCGCGCTCCCTGGCGCGGCTGGCCGGGGCCGTCGTGGTGCTGTTGGCGGTCCTGGGGTACACCACGCTGGTGGCCTCGCCGGACGACACGGGTCGCGCGGGGCGGGCCATCTCCGCGACGTGGCCCTCGCTGGAGTGGAACGCCGACGCAAACGGGACCCTGCAGCCCCACGAGGTCGCGTTCTCCTCGACGTACAGCCCCTTCCCAGGTTCCTTCTACACGACCCCCGTCCTGCCGGCCCTGACGGTGCTCCTCGCGGTGGCCGTCCTCGCCCTGGCGCTGACGGCGCGCCGTCCTCGCAACGGGGCCGATCCAGAGCTCGTCCGGGTCGACGACGCCCTGCGCCGCATCACCGCCCAGGGGATCGTGGCCGCCGCCGGGCTCGGTGTCGCCGGCACCCTGTTCACGGCCGCCGCCTGGGCCTACCCCCAGCTCGGAAAGCTCGTCGAGGTGCCCGCCCACGTGGCCGCAGCGTACGTCCTGGCCGCCGTCGCCCTCGGGGCGCTCGTGCTGACCCTGGCCTTCGCGGTCACGCTCCTCGTCCCCGGGACCGGGGAGCGGTCATGAGCCTCGCCCTCCGGCTGGACGCCGCCGACCCCACCCCGCCGTTCGAGCAGTTGCGGCGCCAACTCGCCACAGCGATCCGCGCAGGAGCGCTCGTCGCAGGCACCCGCCTCCCGACGGTCCGCCAACTCGCCGGCGACCTCGGGGTGGCTCCCGGCACCGTGATGCGCGCCTACCGCGAGCTCGAGGAGGCCGGCCTCATCGAAACCCGCCGCGGTTCCGGCACCACGGTCGCCCCCGGGCAGGCCGACGCCGGCGCCCTCGGGATCGCCGCGCTGACGGACCGCTTCATCGCGGACGCCGTCCGCGCTGGCGCCGACCCCGGCGGGATCCGACTCGGCCCCGCGTGAATCGGTCCCGCGTGAATCGGCCCCCGGCTCATTGTTGGACTGTTGCCGCACCGTGAGGCTTCACGCCCAGCATCCCGTCACGGGACCACGATGGACGCCTCCGCCCAGCACGCCGGCCGTACCGGAGGCGAGACCTGCGCGGCCCGGACCGCGCGACCCCGGACCGCCGCGCGGGGGCTCGACGGGGGGACTGGGTTCGGAGGCCCTGTCGTGTCGGAGACGGTTGCGTGTTCGACGCGTCACGCCAACCTCCTGAGTACGAAGCGTTGGTGCTGGCGGGGGGTGTGGTCGGGGAGTCGGTCGGGTGGGTGGGCTTGGGGGAGTCCGTGGTCGTCGAGGCTGATGCGCCAGCGGTTGCCGGGTGGTCCGGTGCGCGCGGGTTCGACGAGGTTGTGGTGGTGCGGGCAGACCAGCGCCAGGTTGTGCAGGGCGGTGACGCCGCCGGCCCACCAGGGGGTCAGGTGGTGGGCGTGGCAGACGCTGGCGGGGGCGTCACAGCCGGGGAGGACGCACCCTTGGTCGCGGAGGGTGAGGGCAGTGCGCACGGCGGGGGTGACGAGGCGTTGGGAGCGTCCGACGTCGAGGGGTTCGGACGCGCTGCCGAGTACGACGGGCAGGATGTCGGCGTCGCAGGCGAGTTGGCGCAGTTCGCCGGCGGTGATGGGCTGATCGGTGTCGAGGACGCCGGCGGTGATGCAGTCGTCGCGGAGGCGGTGGTAGTCGAGGGTGACCACGATCCGGGGGCGGTCGCCGCCGTTGCTGGGCGCGAGGGTGTGGCGTTGGTGGGCGGCGGCGAGGGCGCACAGTCCGTCGGCGCGTCGCATGCGGGGGGTGACGATCTCGGCGAGGGGGTCGTCGCGGTCGAGCGCACTGCGGCGTTCGGTGTGGGCGTAGGCGTCCACCAGTTGGATGATCGGTTCGGCGTCCAGGGTGGGCAGTGAGCCCCGGATCAGGACTGAGCCGTGGCCGTCGCCGGTGAAGGTGAGGTGGCGGGCGGCTTTGGCGGTCTTGAGGTCGCGCTCGAGGGCGTGGGCTTGGCGTTCGTCGCTGCCGTCGGGGTCGATGACTTCGACGAGGTGGCGGGCGAGTCGTTGCAGCCCGTGGGAGTCGAACTGGTTGGCGTATTCCAGCAGGGTCTCCTCGGCCTCGGCGACGTGGGTGGGGGAGAAGTCGTCGGGGAGCGCGAGGAGGGCCTGGGTGATGGCGTGGGCCTGGTCGATGCCGATCTGTCCGGCGAGTGCGGCCTCGGTGAGGTGGGGGAAGCGGGTCAGGTCGCGGCCCTGGCCGATGAGGCGGTGGGCTTCGCGTCGGGTGAGCAGGTCGGTGGCGGCGAGCCACGAGGCGAGCGGGACGCCGGCGTGCCGGTCGGCGGCCTCGACGGCTGCGGCCTCGGCGGCCAGAGTGCCGGCCAGCGCTTGCGTCCGGCCGGCGACGGTGCGTGCGGCGGTGACCAGGGTGAGTCTCTCGGAGTCGGTCAACAGCGCCCGGTCGGGATCGATCGTGTCGAGCAGCGCGGCGACCTCGGCCAGCACCTCGTGGGCTGGTCTGAGGGTGCGCGTCTGCTCCATACACTGACGCTACAACCCGCCACCGACAAATCGAACACATGCTCACAAGGCGTGGGTGGCGATTCACAGCCTTGTAATCGAACGGTTGCCCCACCCCGTCCACGCCCGTGGTCAGTCACCGTTCGGTAGGTCTTGAGGTGCCTGAGCCGAGCGCCCCGTTGTCAGACCGCACCTCCGAGTGCACGCATTGGGCTGCCGTCGCCTCCTGGGCCTGGGGGTTGAGGAGGGTGACGTGGCGTCCGTTGATGGCGATGAGACCGTCGGACTGGCAGTCGATGCTCGTGCAGAACGAGGACCAGTACGTGAAGTTGAGCACGACGAGACCCGGCCGATACACGATCACACAGGAGCAAGCGGGCACGCGCTCCATCGGAGTGAACTTCCGCACCTTTATCGATCCGAATGACCCTGTCGACGTGGCGCGGGTGCATGAGATTCAGAACCAGATTGTCGTTGAGCAGGCGTCAGCAGGCTCGTTCGAAATCCCGGTCTGGGATGCCCAATCCTACCGACGCGTGGATGCGGCATTCCGGACTCTCTATTACACGATGGATGACTGGTCGAATGCATTCGGCGACGTCGACGACGTCGACCCCGTGGAGTTCTACGTCGCCAGCGCTTCGGGGTGGACCGGCATTCCGGAACCCACCGAAGTGTGCTCATCCTGCAGGGGGCCCGCCCCAGAATGACGGGAAGATGCCCCATACACTCACCGTTCGTGAGGTTCCGGTCTACGGATTCTGGTCCGTCACCGCTTATGATCGCGATCTTGCGATCGTCAAGAACGCCCACGATGCCTACGGCGTGAACAGCGTCACTGGAAAGCCGAACGACGACGGCAGTGTCACGATCCATTTCGGCGGCGACCCGGACCAGCCGAACTTCATCCACACCCCCGAGGGCTGGCGTTATCTCGTCCGGCTCTACGGAACACGCGAGGCGATCATCGACGGGACTTACCAGTTCCCCCGACCCGAGCCCGTGGCGTCAAGCTCACGGTGATGCCGATCCAGCGGGTGGGTGCTCCGGCCCGCGCTTCGGCTCCGCGGCCTGATCACGCACGGGATCGTCAATCGAGCAGTGGGAGATGGAGATTGCGACCTTGGAGTAGCGCTGTTCCGATGGGTGGGTAACGCGGTTCCG
>CAZZGU010000088.1:0-9821 GCA_964653755.1 uncultured Nigerium sp.
ATCGCGATGCCGATGTCGGCGGTCTTCAGGGCCGGCGCGTCATTGACGCCGTCGCCGGTCATCGCGACGACGTGCCGGTCGTCCTGCAGCGCGTCCACGATCCGCAGCTTGTGCTCGGGCGCGACGCGCGCGAACACCGAGGTCTCGCGCACGGCCGTCCGGAACCCCCGCGCGTCGAGGCGGTCGAGTTCGAGCCCGGTGAGGGCACGGTCGTCCGTCTCGATGATGCCGAGGTCCCGGGCGATGCGGCGCGCGGTCACGGGGTGGTCGCCGGTGATCATGATCGTCCGGATACCCGCCCGGTGCGCCTCGCGGACGGCCTCGGCCGCCTCGGTCCGCGGCGGGTCGATGATCGCGACCGTGCCGCAGTAGACGAGGTCGCGTTCGTGCTCCTCGGCCAGGTCGCCGGGGTCGGCGAGCTCGTCCTCGGCCACGGTCCGGTAGGCCACGCCGAGCGTCCGGTAGCCCTGCTCCGAGAGGCGCTCGACGTCGGCCAGCGCCGCGGCGCGCGCAGCGTCGTCCAGCGCCACGACCTCGTCGCCGACCTGCACGTGCGCGCACAGCTCGAGCAGGATGTCCGGCGCCCCCTTCGCGAACAGCAGACGCCCCTCGGACCCCCTCCCCAGAACCGACATCATCTTGCGGTCCGAGGTGAAGGGGATCTGCCCCTCGCGCCGGTACTGCCCCACGCGCTCGGCCACGCCGTCGAGCTTGGCCTGCGCGACAAGGAAGGACGCCTCCGTCGGGTCGCCCTGGATCTCCCAGGTGTCGTCGACCAGCGCCAACTGGGCGTCGCTCGCGAGGGCTCCCCCCGCGAGCACCCGGCCGGCCTCCGAGCGGACGCCAGCGTCGTCCCCCGCCGTGACCCGCGCCTCGCCGGCCGGGTCGTACCCCGTCCCGCTCAGTTCGAGGGCCCCGGACGCCGTGACGACCAGGCGGAGCGTCATCTGGTTGCGGGTGAGGGTGCCGGTCTTGTCCGAGCAGATGACGGACGCCGACCCGAGCGTCTCGACCGCGTGCAACTCCTTGAGGACGGCCTTGCGCCGCGCCATCGCCTGGACGCCGATCGCGAGCACCAGCGAGAGGATCGCGGGCAGCCCCTCGGGTACGGCGGCCACCGCGAGCGAGACCCCCAGCAACAGGATCGTCACGGCGTCCTCGACCGTGTGGACCCCGTTGACGAGCGCCATGACCGCCATGACCAGGATCGCGATGCCGATGACCGCCAGTCCGAGCGCCCGCGAGACCGTGTGCAACTCGCGCTGCAGCGGGGTGGGCTCTTCCTCGGTCTCGTCGAGAAGCGTCGCGATGCGGCCCATCTCGGTGTCCATGCCAATCGCGGTGACGACGGCGCGGCCGACGCCCTGGACGACCGCCGTGCCCTTGAAGACCGTGTTGCGGCGGTCGCCGGGGGTGGCAAGTTCGGCGAGCGGCGCGGGATCCTTGCCGGCTGCCCCCGACTCCCCGGTCAGGGACGCCTCCTGCACGCGCAGCGCTGTGGCCGTGACCAGGCGCGCATCGGCGCCCACGGCGTCCCCCTCTGCGAGGACGAGGATGTCTCCCCGGACGAGCTGCGCCGACGGCACCGTCGTCTTCTGGCCGTCGCGCAGGACCGTCGAGTTGGCCGCGGTCATGTCGGCGAGGGCGGCGACGGCATCCTCGGCGCGACTCTCCTGGACCAGCCCCAGCGTCGCATTGGCGACGACGATCAGCGCGATGACCAGCGCGTCGACCGGGACGCCCAGCGCGCCCTCCGCGAGCCACGCGCCCGCCGAGATGACGATGGCGACGAGCAACAGGTAGACGAGGGGGTCCTGGAACTGGCGGAGGATCTTCCGCCACACCGGTTCGGGGGACTTGGGTCGCAACTCGTTGGGACCATCCGCAGCCAGACGTCTGGACGCCTCCGAGGCGCTGAGGCCGACCTCGGGGTCGACGCCGAGGTCACGCACGACGGCGCTGGCGTCCGCGAGGCTCGGGTCGAGCGCCTCGGTGGTGTGCGCGTTCTCGTTCAACAGACCTCCTCGTCCCGGATCCCGGGCCTCGGCGCCATGCTAGTCGCGCCCTCTGACAGCGGCCGTCCCCGTTTCGCGGGGTTCTCGCGGCAGCGGGGCCCCACGGCGCGCGAGGCGTCCGGGGGCTCGACCGGCGGCCGGGCGGCGCCGCGGCGTCCGGCATGATGGGCGGGTGATCGTTGCTGCCGCTGACGGGTCGTCGCTGTCCAATCCGGGGCCCACGGGCTGGGCCTGGTTCGTCGACGGCGACCGCTGGGCCGCGGGCGGCTGGAAGCACGGCACCAACAACATGGGAGAGCTCATGGCTGTGCTCAACCTGCTGGAGCAGACCGCGGACGCCGGCGACGACCTGCTCGTGTTGTGCGACAGCCAGTACGTGATCAACTCCCTCACCAAGTGGATGCCCGCCTGGAAGCGCCGCGGCTGGCGCAAGGCCGACGGCAAGCCGGTGCTGAACGTCGAACTGCTCCAGGAGATCGAGCGGGCCCTCGCCGGCCGGCGCGTGACGTTCGAGTGGGTCAAAGGCCACGCCGGACACGAACTCAACGAGGCCGCGGACGCCCGCGCCCGGGCCGCAGCCCTGGCCTTCCAGCGCGGGACAACGGTCGATGCCGGTCCCGGATGGTCACCGGACGCCGCCCCCGCCGCGAGCCTCGCAGTATCCCCCGGCGTCCGTCACGAGCCTGACCTCTTCGGTGACGCGCCGGCGTCCGGGGACGAGCACCCGGTCGTCGGGTTGCAGCGTTCGCTGTTGACGGACGCCGTGCGGGCCGATCGGGTTGCCTTCGAAGCGCTCCTGCACCCGCGGTTCTACGAGCACGACGCGCGGGGGCGCGCTTCGGGCAAGGGGCGGACGCTGGCGTCCGTGCGGCCGTTCGAGGAGACCGTGAACCTCGAGGTCGAGGGGATCGACGAACTGGCCCCCTGGGTGGTGCTGCTGCGCTGGCGGGCACGCAGTGCGTCGGCGGTGACGCTGCGGGCTTCGGTCTGGGTGCGCCACGACGACACGTGGCGGCTCCGCTTCGAGCAGCAGACCCCGACCACGCGCTGACTCGTCGGGGGCCCGGGCCCTCGGCGCAAACAACGCGGGCCCTCGGCGCAGATAACGCGGGCCCTCGGCGCAAACAACGCGGGCCCTCGGCGCAAATAGCGCGGGCCCTCGGCGATGGGTCCACCCGACGGACGCCCCACGGCCGACTAGCGTCGACTCTTATCGTGCACCCATGACCGACACCGTCCGTATCACGTCAGGCGCCGACGAGTTCGAGCTCCCCGTCACCTCCGGGACCATCCGCGCCACGGATCTCCGACAGGTCGCGACCGCCGACGGCCCGCTGGGCACCTATGACCCGGGGCTGCTCAACACCGCATCCTGCCGCAGCGCGATCACCTTCATCGACGGCGACGCGGGCGTCCTTGAGTACCGCGGCTACCCCATCGAGCAACTCGCCGAGAACTCGACCCACCTCGAGGTCGCCTACCTGCTCCTCTACGGCGAACTGCCCACCCCGGCCCAGCTCGTCCAGTGGGAGAAGGAGGTCAACACCCACCGCTTCGTCCATGAGAACGTGCGGGGCATCATCCAGGCGTTCCGCTACGACGCGCACCCCATGGCGAAGCTCATGTCGGGCGTCGCGTCCATGCAGACCTTCTACCCCAGCGCCCGCCAGATTGACGACCCCGACAGCCGGCTCCGCAACATCGTCCGCGTCATCGGCAAGATCCCGACGCTCGCGGCGTGGTCCTACCGGCATTCGATCGGCCGCCACTACGTCTACCCCAACGACGAACTCGGCTACGTCGACAACTTCCTCGCCATGCTGTTCCAGAGCCAGCAGCGGGTCTACCGCCCTGACCCCCGCGTCTCGCGAGCCGTCGAGGTGCTGTTCATCCTCCACGCCGACCATGAGCAGAACTGCTCGACCAACGCGGTCCGCGCGGTCGCGTCGTCCGGCAACGACGTCTACACCTCGGTGGGTGCCGGCGTCGGGGCGCTCTTCGGCCCGCTTCACGGCGGCGCCAACGAGGCCGTCCTGCGGATGCTGCGTGAGATCGGCAGCGTCGACCGCGTGCCAGAGTTCGTCGAGGGCGTCAAGAACGGCAAGGCGCGCCTCATGGGCTTTGGGCACCGGGTCTACAAGAACTACGACCCCCGCGCGCGCATCATCAAGAAGGCGTGCGACGACGTCTTCGAGGTGGTCGGCGTCAATCCGCTGCTGGAGATGGCCGTCGAGCTCGAGCGCGTCGCCCTCGACGACGAGTACTTCGTCAAGCGCCGCCTCTACCCCAACGTCGACTTCTACTCGGGCCTGATCTACGAGGCCCTGCGCTTCCCGCCGGAGATGTTCACCGTGCTCTTCGCGGTCCCGCGGACCGCCGGCTGGGCCGCCCAATGGCTCGAGGGCATCACGGACCCCGAACAGAAGATCACCCGGCCCAGGCAGGTCTACACCGGCCATCGCGGGCGGCCGTACGTCCCGGCGGACCAGCGCTGACGACCTGCTGACGACACAATGCGGAAGATCGCGCAGGGTAGTCCCTGCGCGATCTTCCGCATTGTTCAACGAGGGCTACTCCGCGTCCAGGTACTCGCCGTCGAGTCGGTGCAGGTCGGAGGGGTAGAAGACCTCGCCGTCGCTCCCGCCATCGCGGCCCCGTAGCACCAGCATCAAGCCGTCGAAGCCGTCGCGCACCATCGTCTCCACGTCGTCCAGGGCGCGCGCCTCGATCCGGTCCAGGAGAACCTCGTGTGCCTGAGCCACGCCCAGCAGTCCGTCGCTCACCAACAGTTCACTCAGCACGGACGGCTTCGTCTGCAGACGCAGGTCGCTGCACAAGTGCGCCAGAGCAGGGTTGTGATGGAAGGAAAGGATCGTCACGTGGAAGGTCTCGTCGAGCTCCGCGAACTCCTCCACGTCGCCGCGCCGGGCCAGGTCCACCAGTTCGCGGGCCATCGCCCGCAGCGTCAGCAGATCGGCAGTCCGGACCTCACGGGCGGCGTCGCGGGTGGCGACGGGCTCGAGCAACCGACGGATCTCGATGAGGTCCTCGACCCGGGGGTCTTTGGGCACCTTGCCGTCCCACCGGATCAGGCTGCCTCTGAACTCCATCAAGCCCCCTCGCTCGACAACGTGCCCCGTTCCGAAGCGGGGGCGGAGACACGTCCTCGTGCTGCGACCCCGATCCAGCGCCTTCTCCCCAGGGACGTCGAATCGACGGGCGCAGTCTACCGCGTGTGACGCCGCCCCGCTCCCGGGCTGGACGGCCTCGGGAGGGCCAGCGCGGCGAGTCCGTCGGGGCTCGGGGTGAGCGCCCAGTCGAACGAGCCGGAACCGTCGTCGCGGAGGCGGACGGTCACCCGGTGCGGCGAATTCAACGTGACGATGCGCGCCTCGAACCGGCCCCACCCGACCCAGCCACCGGACGCCGCCACCGGCAGCTCCCGCCCCCGCCAGTTCATGACCGACCGTCGCCAGGCCCCGTGTCCCAAGGCGATCGTGTTGTCGCCGCCCGCGGCGTCCACCCAGCGCAACTGCCAGCCGTGGGGGTCGTCGGTGAGCCGCCAGCGGTTGCGGCGGTTCTCGAAGGCGAGCCGGACGATCGCCCCCCGCTCCCCCCACACGGGCTCCAGCCTGCGACGCTCGAGGCGTGCCCGGAGCTCATCCACCCCGCGACTCACCGGACGGTCGACGGCCGGGAGAAGGTGGAACCATACGTTGTCCAGGACGGCCTGCATCCGGGTGGTGGCGCCCGTCATGACGAGGACCACGTCCTGGTCGGGGAGCACGATCGCGAACTGCCCGAACAGGCCGTCCGCGCGGTACCCCGCGGTCGAATTGCGCCAGACCTGCCAGCCGTAGCCGGCCGTCCAGTCGGGGTCAGTGCCGGGGAGGTCTCGGACCTGCGCACGTCCGTGCTCCCGCACCCACTCCTCGGGAAGGAGGCGCACGCCGTCCCATTGGCCCCCGTCCGCGAGCAACTGGAAGAACGCCGCGACCTCCTCGGTCGTCAGGTGCAGGCCGGTGTACCCCGGGATGCGACCCCGGGGGTCGCGCTCCCAGACACCGTGGGTGCCGCCGAGCGGGGTCAGGACGCGCTCGCGAAGCAGGTCCCAGACGTCGCGGCCCGTCGACTGCCGGACCAACTCGGCCAGCGTCAGCGTCGCCCACCGGTTGTAGTGGAAGTCCTGCCCGGGGACGCCCTCGGGCTCCGCCGCCAGGAAGTGGGCCCACGGCGTCCGGCCCGCGAGCTGGAGCCGCTCCAGGGGAGCGGCGGGGTCGCTGAGGTGGCCGGTCGCCATCGTCAGGCAGTCGCGCACGCGGATCGTCCGGGTCCGCTCACCGACGCGTTCGGGGAGGACGTCGGCGAAGTGGTCGACGAGCAGGTCGTCGTAGCCGAGGACGCCGTCGGCGACGGCGAGCCCGACCGCGGCGGAGGTGAGCGTGTTGCTGATCCCGAGCACCTGGCCGGCGTCGTGGGCCGTGTAAGGGTCCCACCAGGCCTCGGCGAAGACCTGCCCGTGCCTCAGGAACATCAGCGAACGGAGCTCAAGACCCTGCTGGGCCTGGGCCTCGAGGAATCCGATGACGCCACCGGGGTCGACGCCCACCGCGTCCGGGCGCGCTCGGGGCAGGCGTCGCGTGACCTCCTGGACCGGCATGGGGTCCAGTGTGGCATCCGACCCCCGCTCCGGTGGTGCCCGGCACGAGGCGATTCGGATAACGTGGCCCCCATCACGCGCCGCTGATTCACCGGACGATCGAGGGAGATGCCCGACCATGGCCAAGATCATCTACACCCGCACTGACGAGGCTCCGATGCTCGCCACCTACTCCCTGTTGCCGATCATCGAGGCGTTCACCTCGACGGCGGGCGTCGAGTTCGAGACCCGCGACATCTCCCTGGCCGGACGCATCCTGGCCCTCTTCGGGGACCACCTCACCGAGGAGCAGCGGGTGCCGGACGCGCTCTCCGAGCTGGGCGAGCTCGCGAAGACCCCCGAGGCGAACATCATCAAGCTGCCGAACGTCTCGGCGTCCATGCCGCAGCTGAAGGCTGCCATCGCCGAACTGCAGGCGAAGGGGTACGCGCTCCCGGACTACCCGGACAACCCGACGACGGACGCCGAGCGCGAAGTCCGCGCGCGCTACGACGCGGTCAAGGGCTCGGCCGTCAATCCGGTGCTCCGCGAGGGCAACTCCGACCGGCGGGCGCCTGCGGCGGTCAAGAACTACGCGCGCAAGCACCCCCACTCGATGGGCGCGTGGAGTCCCGCCAGCTCGACCAACGTGGCCACGATGAGCGCGCACGACTTCGCGGGCAACGAGCAGTCGGTCATCATGCCGGCGGCGGGGACCGTACGAATTCAGCTCGTCGGCGACGGCTCGACCACGGTCCTGAAGGAGCTGCCGCTGCTGGAGGGCGAGGTCATCGATGCAACCGTGATGGAGGCCGCAGCGCTGGACGCCTTCCTCGCCGAGCAGGTGCAACGGGCCAAGGCCGAGGACGTCCTGTTCTCCGTGCACCTGAAGGCCACCATGATGAAGGTCTCGGACCCCATCATCTTCGGGCACGTCGTCCGGGCCTTCCTGCCCGAGGTGTTCGCGCAGTACGGCGACGACCTCGCGGCGGCGGGGCTGTCGCCCAACAACGGCCTCGCCTCCATCCTGGCGGGCCTCGACGCGCTGCCCAACGGCGCCGAGATCAGGGCAGCCATCGATGAGGGCCTCGCGGCGGGGCCGCGGCTCGCCATGGTCAACTCCGACAAGGGCATCACGAACCTGCACGTGCCGTCCGACGTGATCGTCGACGCCTCGATGCCGGCGATGATCCGGCAGTCGGGTCACATGTGGGGGCCTGACGGCAAGGAGTACGACACGCTGGCCGTCCTGCCCGACTCGTCGTACGCCGGCGTCTACCAGGTGGTCATCGACGACTGCAGGGCCAAGGGCGCCTACGACCCGGTGACCATGGGCTCGGTGTCGAACGTGGGCCTCATGGCGCAGGCGGCCGAGGAGTACGGCTCGCACAACAAGACCTTCGAGATCGATCGGGCCGGCGTCGTGCAGGTCGTGGACGCCTCGGGTGCCGTCCTGATGGAGCACGACGTCGCCCCCGGCGACATCTGGCGCGCCTGCCAGACCAAGGACGCCCCCGTCCGCGACTGGGTGAAGCTGGCCGTCACCCGGGCCCGCGCCACCGGCGTCCCGGCGGTGTTCTGGCTCGACCCGCGGCGCGCCCACGACCGCAACGTGGCCGCGCTGGTCGAGAAGTACCTGGTGGATCACGACACCGAGGGTCTCGACATCCGCGTCATGAGCCCGATGGAGGCGACGCAGCTCTCCGTCGACCGGATCCGGCGCGGCGAGGACACCATCTCGGTCACCGGCAACGTGCTGCGCGACTACAACACCGACCTGTTCCCGATCCTCGAGGTCGGCACCTCGGCCAAGATGCTGTCGATCGTGCCGCTGATGAACGGCGGCGGGCTCTTCGAGACCGGGGCAGGCGGGTCGGCACCCAAGCATGTGCAACAGCTCGTCGAGGAGAACTACCTGCGGTGGGACTCCCTCGGAGAGTTCCTTGCGATCGCCGCGAGCCTGGAGCACCTGGCCGAGACGTCCGGCAACCGGAGGGCGTCCGTCCTGGCGACCACGCTCGACCGCGCCACCGAGACGCTGCTGAACGAGGAGCAGTCCCCGGCCCGCAAGGTGGGAGAGATCGACAACCGCGGCAGCCACTTCTACCTGGCGCTGTACTGGGCGCAGGAGCTGGCGGCCCAGACCGAGGACCCCGAGCTCGCCGCCGCGTTCGCCCCGATCGCGCAGGAGCTGACCGCCAACCAGGAGGCGATCGCCGGCGAACTGCTGGCAGTACAGGGCCGGCCCGTGGATCTCGGCGGCTACTACCGTCCCGACGACGCGAAGACCACCGCGGTCATGCGTCCCTCGGCGACGTTCAACGCGATCCTCGCCAAGCTGCGCTGACCTTTCCCGGAGCTGAGAGGGGTCCCCGCGCGAAGCGCCGGGACCCCTTTTTGCTACTTCGCGCTGCAACTTGATGGCAACACCATCCGGTTGTGCCGCGCGCCTGACTCGTAAGCCAGCGCGGACCCGGGGGTCACCCCTACGATTCCCCGTATGCCCTGCACCCCACGGCCGTCGACGATGACGGCGGAACCGCTCGCTCACGAAAGTGCCCCGCGAGGATGAAGGTCCGGGCGCTCACGAAGAAGGACGACCTCGCCGGCTGGCTCACCCAGCACTGGGGCGAAAATCTCGTCGTCGTGCACGGGGAGGCGTTCACCGCGGCCGACCTCGACGGACTCGTCGCGGAACGTGACGGCCTGATAGGCGGCATGCTCACCTACGTCGTCCGGGACAAGACCATGGACATCGTCTCCCTGGACGCCTCGCGCCGACGCGAGGGCATCGGGAGCAGCCTGGTGAAGCGTGCGCTCCAGGTGGCCAAGCGGCGTGGACTGGAGAGGGTGGTCGTGACCACCACCAACGACAACCTGACGGCGCTGGGGTTCTGGCAGGCGCTCGGGTTCCGGCTGTGCTCCCTGCGACCGGGGGCCGTCGAGGTGTCCCGGCGCCTCAAGCCGGGGATCCCGCAGACCGGCGAGCGAGGCCTCCCCATCTCCGATGAACTGGACCTGGAGTTCCTCCTCAAGCCGTCCGCCTGAGGCTGCTCCTGCTGACTCTCGCCGAGGGCCCGCCTTACGCCCGCCGAGGGCCCGCCTTACGCCCGCCGAGGGCCCGCCTTACGCCCGCCGAGGGCCCGCCTTACGCCCGCCGAGGGCCC
>CAZZGU010000089.1:0-9814 GCA_964653755.1 uncultured Nigerium sp.
CGGGAACACCGACCTACCCAACGGGGTCCTGTTATGTCCACACCACCACCACCTGGTCGAACCGAACCCGAACCGGCCACCCCACCAGCAGTGGAGGATCGACTTCGACGCCCGAGGGAAACCCCGGTTCACCAGCCCGGCCCGCACCGACGGCGTCCGCATCACCCACCAACACGCCCGCTACAGGCTCTAACCCCGACCACCCGACGCCACATCACCTGACGTCGAGTTACCTGACGGCGAGAAAACCCGAGCGGGCGGACGCGGACTGCGTCCAGGGGAGTTTCCCGTGCGACGCGATCACGTAGCCACGAGAAGTCGTGTCGGGATTTCGCCGCTGGACGTCGCAGCGACTAAGGTACGGGGAGGCGTCCCCCGGGTACTTCTCCCCCCTGCACCTGGGGGACGTCTCCCTTCCTCTCCTTGCCCCCCGCCCCGAACTAAGTGATCCCGGCGTCTTAGGATGATCCGGTGAGTCCCGAGCCGCGTCCAGCCCGCATGCTGTCGTCGCTGACCGGTCTGCGATTCTGGGCTGCCCTGGCAGTGGGCGTCTTCCATGTCGCCGAGTTCACCGATGTCGAAACTGTCCAGGGGACGGGGCTGTTCCGGTTCGGCTACGTCGGCGTGACCTTCTTCTACCTTCTGTCGGGGTTTGTGCTCGCGTGGACCTGGAAGCCGCACGAACGGATCCGCTCGTTCCTGCTCCGGCGTTTCGCGCGGGTCTACCCCTTGCACCTCGTGACTGCCCTGATCGCCGGGTTGTTGACCGCCCTTGGGATCGGTGCCTTTCCCGAATTGCCGCCTCCTTCGGCGATCGGCCTCAACCTCACCCTGCTGCAAGCCTGGTCCCCCGAGCCGCTCGTCGCGTTCAGCCTCAACGGTGTCTCCTGGTCACTCTCGGACGAAGCCTTCTTCTACGTCGCGTTCCCCCTGCTCGTGGCACTCGCCGGACGGCACCGGGGCGCGGGTGCCTGGTACCTCGTCGGGGCAATCGTCTGGTTGGCCGGCGGTGCCGCGATCGTCACGGTCTGGTTCCCCGAGCGCCTGGACTGGCTCTACTGGTTGCCCGCCTACCGCGTCGGCGAGTTCGCCGCCGGGATCGGTCTCGCGCTCCTCCTGCAGCGCCTCGACGCCCTACGGACCCCGCCCGTCTGGGTGGCCATCGGCCTCACCGTGGCGACCTACCTGGCGCTCTGGCCGATCGACGACCTGACCGGCGGCTTCGTGGCCGACCACTCGTGGCTCGTCCAGCTCGTCGTTCTCCCTGCGTTCTGCCTGCTGATCCTCGCCGCCGCCGTCCGGGACGCCTCGGGTCGCAGGGGGCTGCTCCAGGCGTGGCCGCTCGTGAAGCTCGGCCAGTGGTCGTTCGCCCTCTACCTGGTGCACGAGATCATGCTCCGGGTGACGCGCTCTCTGCTCGATCCCCTCGAGCCGACCGCCCAGTGGGCCGGAGGTCTGCTCGTTCTCGGACTGTCGGTGCCGCTGGCGGCAGGCCTGTACCAGTGGCTGGAGCGGCCGGTCGAGCGGCGCATTCGGGCCTGGAGCAAGCAGCAGGAATCGCTGGTATCAGGCAAGCCGGAGCGGCGCCCCAAGACCTCCGAGGGCGGCTAACCGCCCTCGGAGGCCGCCACGTCGGACGCCGAGAGGCCGGCTCATCGCCTGATGGCTTCGATGATCGCGGGACGCAGTTCGGCCACGCTGATGACCCGGTCCACCGACCCCACCCGGACCGCCCGGTGGATGTCGTGGACGCCGTCGAACTCCGCTGCGACCTCGCTGATCTTCTCGGCACGGACCGCGGCGCGGACGTCGGCCAGCTCCAACTGGAGCCCGGCGCGCTCGGCTGCGGCCGCCGACCGCAACCGAGCCTCGAGCTCCGCCACCCGCGGGTCGGACGCCGTGCGCCGGGACACGTCCCCGGCGAAGACGACTGCGGCCGCGGGGGCTCCTCCGATGACCGAGGCGAACGAGCCCTCGAGCGCAAGCACCGTCATCTCAGGGTTCAACCGCTTGCTGAACACCACGAACGCGCCACCGTGGTACCGGCTGATCACGACGAACACGATGGGGCCCTTGAAGTTGACGATGGCGCGGCCGATCTCGGCCCCGTACTCGAGTTGCAGGTTCCGCATCGACTCCGGCGAGCCGTCGAAGCCGGACAGGTTCGCCAGCACGACGAGCGGCCGGTTGCCGGACGCCGCGTTGATCGCCCGCGCCGCCTTCTTGCTTGAGCGCGGGAACAGCGTGCCGCCGGTGTAGGTGTCAGGGCCATCCGTGGGCGGGAACCCGGCGCGGGGCACCGGCTTGCTCTCGATGCCCAGCACCGTCACGCTGTGGCCGCCCAGGCGCGCGTCCATGACGACGGCGGTGTCGGCGTCCGCCATGCCCGCCCAGCGCTCGACCCTCGGGTGGTCAGCGTCGCAGACGGCGGCGATCACCGTGCGGATGTCGAACGCCTTCTTGCGGTCCGGGTTGTGCGCCGTGCTGAAGATCTCGCCGACGGTCGCGAAGTCGGTCCCGTACGCGTGCGGGAAGTCGGACACGTCCCGGTCGACGGGGTCGCTCGTCGGAGCGACCCGCGGTGCACTCTCGCCCGGCGCGACGTACGTGCGGTCGTAGTGCCCCATGAGGATGCCCATCGCGCCCCCGAGGTCCGGCGCCCAGTACTGGGCCTGACCGTTCGGGCCCATGACGCGGTCGTAGCCGCCGATCCCGAAGTTGTCCTCGGCGGAAACCCCGCCGGAGAAGTCGAGCGACTGCTTGCCGGTCAGCACCATCGCGGAGTCGGGCGTCATCACGAGGATGCCCTTGCAGTGCATGAGCATCGTCGCCTCGGCATTCCAGTACGGCTGGGCGCCCACGTTGATGCCGGCGACCACCACGTTCACCACGCCCCCGGCCTGGGTGTAGGACACGATGCGGCGCAGTGCCGCCGCGACCCAGTCCATGTTCTCGGTGCCGGAGTCCATGGAGATCCTCGCCCCGGACGACAACGTGTACCACTCCACGGGAACGCCCATCTCCTCGGCCAGGTCGAGGGCCGCCATGATCCGGCGGCACTCGGGCTCCGCCACGGCACCCAGGCCCTTGGTCGGGTCGCCGCACAGCAGGATCCGCGTCACGCCCTCGGGGTGCAGCCGGGTGCGCGTCGTCACACGGGCGCAGATGATGCCGGCTCGGTTCTGGCCGTAGGGCCGGTCGACCTCAACCAGCCGGTCGGGCTCCCCCGCCTCGACGGCTGCCAGGTCGAGTTCGACGAGCGAGCCGCCTTCACCGGCGAGGTTTCCCGCCAGCTCGTAGGGGTAGACCAGTCCGCGGCGGCGCGAACGCAGCACCTTGACGGCGTAGTCATCGAGTGGTTGCAGCGGTTCAGTGGCCGGCGCTTCGACGGACGCCGTCACCCCCGCCCCGGGGCGCGCGTGGAAGCGGATCGCCAGCGGCACCTGGCCGCCGGGCTGCACGAACGTGCCGTGCGCGACCACCTCCTCGATCCCGGCTCCGTCGCTGAGCGGGGTGATCTTGGTGTGCAGGGCTGTGATGTCGTGCAGGTCCAGGTCAATGGCGGGCCACACGTGAACCCACACGTGGTTCATGTCGAGCCTGCTGCCGGCCGTCCCCCGGGACGCCCGCGTCCGCCGGATCGACTCCAGGCAGTTCTCGATCGCCCGTTCGGCATGGGGAAGGCCCACGAGGTGGCCCTGCGCGTCACGAACCGCTGCCAACTGCCGCACCTGGGCCATCGCCACGAGCCTCCGGTCGTCGGCGTTCGCGCGCGCGACACAGTCGAACAACAGCACGTCCTCGGGCGCGGGCAGCCGGGCGATGTCGAACTCGCGCAGGCGCCACAGGTCCAGCCTCCGGAACACCATGGGATGGACGCCGCGGATCCGCTGGTCCTCGGCCATCGCGCCGTCCGAGGGCCGGAACGTGAGGTACTCGACCGAGCCGTCCGCCGTGCACAAGCCCACGACCATGCGCCGCACCCCGCCCCCGGAGTTCCACCGGGAGAGCACCGGCGCGAGATGGAGGCCGGCGGCCGCCACGTCGGCGGCGGCGGGCCATGCGACGTACAGCTCCACGACCGCCTCGTCGGCCGGAGCGCGCGCGGCCAGCAACTCCTCCACGACGCGGGCGACAGGGCCGCCCGCAGCCAACTCGTCGGCACGGCCCAGGGTCGAGACGAGCCACGTGGGGCGGCCCTCCAGGCGGTAGCGGGCGGTCACGACCGCGCGACCGTCGACGGTGGTGGCACGCACGTCGGTGAGGTCGTACTCGGCGTAATGCTTGCGCGTCAGAACCTCGAGCATGGGCTCGTGCGCAGGGACACCCCGGGCGAGCCGCTCCGCGAGGAACGGGGCGGTCTGCTCGGGCACGGCCGCCAGCGCCGCGATTCGTTCGCCGTAGCGCGCTGCGTTCGGGTCGGACGCCAGCGCCTCCGCCTCCGCGCGGGCCTGGGCGAGGACGACGCCGCGTTCCGCATCGACCTGGGGCTGGTCGAACCAGCGGAACCGCACGGACCGGGCGAGGTCCCCGACTGCGGGGAAGCGACGCTGCGTGGCGCGTACCAGCCGCTCGAGCTGGGCGCGTCCCGGGGCCGCGAGCGCGGCGTCCGGGGCGGGCTCACCGATCCAGCGTTCGAGGACGCCGAGGACGACCTGCACGTCGGTCGCCACCCGCTGTTGTGCGGTGAAGATGCGGGCGACCGCGGCCTCGAGGGCCGGCGTCCGATCCAGCGAGTCGACGCCGTAGTGGGCGAGGACCGGGATGAGGCGCTGGGTGAACTCCGCCGGAAGCCCGGCACGCTCGGCGTCCAGGCTCTGCAGGTAGCGGTGGAAGTACTCGCGGTCGGAGTGGATGCGCAGTTCGGTGTTGACCTGCTCCCCGAACGGGCGGTTGCGGCTGAGTTCGGCGAGGTCCGCGAACAGGGTGATGAGCGCGAGCTCGCCGGCGACGGTGTCCACCCCCGCCGCGCGCGCCTCGTCCCGGGCCACGAGGTAGCGGGCGAGAGTCCGCGCGTCCGGGTCGACGTCGAACCCCATCAGCTCCGCGGACAGGTCGTCGCGCAGGGCGTCCCAGCGCGCGGCGGGATCCTCCCCGGCGGGAGCGACCGGCAGGTCCACCTCGGTGACGCCGCCCGTCACCGCCGCGTCCACGTCCCCGTCGCCCGTGGGCTCCAGGCGCACCAGTGGGGCCATGGTCTCGACCTGGCTGCCGGCCATGACCAGCATCTCCTTGATCCGGGCCGCGAAGGGCGCGGTCAGCACGGTCTCCATCTTCATGGACTCCAGCACGACGACGGGGTCACCGGCCTCGACGAGGTCGCCCACCCCGACGGGGGTCGCCACCACCAGCGCGGGCGCCGGGGAGCGCACCACGCCGCCCTCGTCGCGACTGACGCGGTGAGTGACGCCGTTCACCTCGATCAGGTGGATCGGTCCGTGGGTGGCCGTGATGAGGCGGTACCGCGTTCCGCCCACGACCATGCGCCGGTGGACGTCGTCGAGCCGCTCGACCACCGCGTCCACGACCTGCTGGCCGACGCGGACCCGGTAGCGGTCCAGCCCCACCCGCCACGCGGTCACCGTGTGGGCGGCGCCCCGCAGCTTGAGGTCCACCGAACGGCCCTGCGTGGGGTTGAGCTGGGGGCGGCCCCCGTGGGCGGTCTCCAGCAGGCGGGCGACGTCACGGGCCTCCTCGTCCTCGTAGGCCTCGATGGCGGCGGCAACGAGAGCGACGCCGGAATGCCGGTCCGTGATGAGGCCGCCCTCGGCGCGCGTCCGGTCGATCCAGCCTGTGTCAGCCCAGCGGACGCCGTCGGCCCCGATCACCTCGGGGCGATCGAGCAGTTCGAGGATGAAGCTCTTGTTGGTCGCGCCGCCCTCGATGACGACGGTCGTCTCGGCCAGCGCACGCCGGAGGCGTCCGAGGGCTTCGGCGCGGGTGCGCCCGTAGGCGATGACCTTGGCGATCATCGAGTCGAAGTCGGCGGGGATCGTGTCGCCCTCGGCGACCCCGGTGTCGACGCGGATGCCCGGCCCGGCAGGCAGGTCGAGGCGGGCGATACGCCCGGGGGCGGGGGCGAAGTCGCGGTCGGGGTCCTCGGCGTTCAGGCGTGCCTCGACGGCGTGGCCCTGTTCGACGGGGCGTTCGGTGAGGCGTCCGCCCGACGCGACAAGGATCTGGGCCTTGACCAGGTCGAACGCGTTGGTGACTTCGGTGATGGGGTGCTCGACCTGCAGGCGCGTGTTCACCTCGAGGAACGCGAACTGCGCCTCGTCTGGCTGGTACAGGAACTCGACGGTGCCCGCGCCGCGGTAACCGACGGCGAGGGCGAGGCGCTCGGCAGACGCCCGGAGCTCCGCGGTCTGCGAAGGACTCAGCAGGGGGGACGCGGATTCTTCGATGACCTTCTGGTTGCGGCGCTGCACTGAGCAGTCACGGACGCCGATGGCCCATGCCGCGCCCTGGCCATCGGCGATCACCTGGACCTCGACGTGGCGGGCACCGGTCACCAGCTTCTCGAGGAACACCACGCCCGACCCGAACGCGCGCTGGGCTTCGTCCCGCGTGCGCTGGTAGGCGTCCACGAGGTCCTCGGCCGAGTCGACCCTCCGGATCCCGCGCCCGCCGCCGCCGGCGGTGGCCTTCAGCATGAGGGGGTAGCCGACCCGGTCCGCCGCCGCGAGGGCCTCCTCCAGCGTCTCGACCCCGCCCCTGCTCCAGGGCGCGACCGGGACGCCGACCTCCTCGGCAATGAGCTTGCTCCCGATCTTGTCACCCAGTTCGCGCATCGCCTCACCCGACGGTCCGATGAAGGTGATTCCCAGGGACTCGACGAGGTCAGCGAACGCGGCGTCCTCGGCGACGAAACCCCAGCCGACCCACACGGCGTCCGCCCTGGCGTCGGTCAGCACACGCGCCAGGAGCTCGTGGTTGAGGTAGGGGCGCGCGGACGCCGGGCCCAGCGGGAACGCCTCGTCAGCCTCGCGGGCGAACATCGCCGTGCGCTCGGCGTCGGTGTAGAGGGCGATCGTGGTGAGCGGCGGATCGCCGGGACGCTCCGCGTTCAGGTCGCGAACGGCGTGGATGAGCCGCATGGCGGCCTCGCCGCGGTTGACGATGGCGATGCGCTGGAACACTGCAGTCTCCTCGACTGCCCGGTCCGCACCGGGCGTTGGGCAGCATCTTCCAACACTCAGCCCCGTGAGCGGGCCGACACGGCCGAATTGCAGCGAGGTTGCGCAGTCGGACCCTGCGCGAGGCTCAGAATCCGAGCTCGTTCAGCGACGCCCTCAGCGCCTCGGCAGAGCGTTTCAGCATCGTGATCTCCTGCGCGTCCATCGGCACGTCCAGCACGCGTTCGAGGCCGCGCATGGACACGACGCTCGGCACCGACAGGGCAACGTCGGAGATGCCGTGGAAGCCCTGCAGCACCGACGACAGGGCCAGCACCCGCTGTTGCGGGGAGTGCAGGGCCTCGGTCAGCCGCGCCCCGGTCAGCCCGATCGCGTAGTTGGTGGCGCCCTTGCCCTCGATGATCGAGTAGGCGGCCTTGGTGGCCTCCTCCGCGAGGTCCGCCAGGACCCGCTCAGTGAAAACCTGCCGTCCTTCGGCGTCGCGCCATTCTCGGATCGGGATCTGGCCGATGGACGCGGTCGACCACACGGGGAACTCGCTGTCACCGTGTTCGCCCATGATGTAGGCGTGCACATTGGATTGGTGGATGCCGCTCATGCGAGCGATCCCCCACCGCAAGCGGGCGGTGTCGAGCATGGTACCGGTCGAGAAGCAGCGGGACGTCGGGAGCCCTGAGACCTTCTGAGCGACCACCGTGAGCACGTCACAGGGATTCGTGACCAGGACGTAGATCGCGTCGGGAGCATGCTCCAGCAACTGGGGCAGCAAGGACTTGAGGATGTTGGCGTTGGTGGCGGCGAGCTCGAGCCGGGTCTGGCCAGGCCTCTGCTTGGCACCTGCCGTGATGATCACGACCGAACTGTCAGCAACCACCGCGATGTCGTCGCCGCCGATGACGCGGTTCGTCGGCGTGAATTGGGTGCCGTGCTGGAGGTCGGCAACCTCGGCCGCCACCTTCTTGGCGTCGAGGTCGTAGAGGGCGATCTCGTGCGCGGAGCCGCGGATCAACGAGGCGTAGGCCAGCGAGGAGCCAACCGCCCCCGCGCCGAC
The DNA here is from genome assembly GCA_964653755.1 of uncultured Nigerium sp. Classification (GTDB taxonomy): domain Bacteria; phylum Actinomycetota; class Actinomycetes; order Propionibacteriales; family Propionibacteriaceae; genus Propioniciclava. Next base: position 8,188 of record CAZZGU010000089.1, read on the forward strand.
CACGGAGAGTTTGGACGACTGTGCAGGTGCGGCATCTTGGGTCACGCGCCAAGGCTAGCCCCGCTCCAGCACCGATCACAGGAAGATGGCGAAGAGGCTCCCCACGACAATCTTCGTGAGGAACGACACCGCGTACACCGTGGTGTAGCCCTCGGACACGCGGAAGTCGTAGCCAGTGCGTCCCTGCGCGTACGCCAGCAGCGCCGGATGGCTCTGGGTGCCGGCCATGATGCCGGAGAGCCGGGTGCCACCGATGCCGAACAGCCACCGCTGCAGGTACAGGGTCGACAACCCCACGAAGAGCGTGATCAGGGCGCCGAGCCCCATGATCGCGAGCCATGCCCCCGAGGTGAACGCGCCGATGATCACCGCTCCGGACTTGACGCCGGCCTGAGCCAGGAAGAGCAGGAGACCGAAGTCCGCCAGCACGGTCGTGACCGTGAAGGGCAACACCGTCACGAACGGTCCGATCCGTCCGATGCGACCCATGAGGAGGCCCACGATCAGCGAGCCGAGCGCGCCGCCGAGCGCGATGGTCCCGCCGCCCGGCGACGGGATCGGGATCGCACCGACAGCGAAGCCCAGGGCCATACCGACGCCGATCGCGACCGGGTTCAGACTCGTGAGCCCTCGGGAGGAGTCGCCCAGCAGCTTCGTGATCTCCGGCATGTGCCGGCGTGGCGCAACGACCCGGACCCGGTCCCCCAACTGGAGGACAGTGTCCTCCTCGGCGATCATGTCGACGTCGCCCCTGCGCACGCGCGGGATGGTGGCCTGGAACCGATCCGCCAGGCCCAACTCGGCCACCGTGCGACCGGACAGGGAGGGATCCGAGATGGTCATCCGTCGGAAGTCCAGCTCCCGCCGGTCGAAGACGATGTGCTGGCTGGACTCGTGACCCAGCCAGTCGATGGCCTGGCGCACCAGCGGTTCGTGGCCGTCGATGGTGAGGACGTCCCCGGGCAGGACTTCCTCGTCCAGACGCGGGACGCGGAGCAGTTCGCCCTCGCGCTTGACTCGCGTGAACGTGATGCGGTGTCCGTAGCGCTCGGCGACGGCGCCGAAGGTGGGTCGGTCGTCCCGCTCCACCCGGACGTCATCGGTCAGCAACGCGACGGGCACGTCCTTGTCCTCGTGACGGCGCGCGAGGGCCAGGTTGATCACGCCGATCATGCCCAGCACCCCGAAGACGTAGGCCACCGAGTACCCGACCGTCGCCTCGGCCGAGCCCCCGGCAGCTGCCAGCGCCGGCGTGTTCGTGATCGCGCCCGCGAAGGTCCCGGCCGCCTGGTCAAGCGTGAGCCCGAACGGGCCGGCCAGGGCAAAGGCCGTCACCCCACCGAGCGCGATCATCGCGGACGACACCCCCACCACGCCCAGCGAACGGCGCATCGTGGAGAAGAAGGTGGGTCCCGCCTGCAGGCCTACCGCGAAGCAGAACAGGGCGAGGCCGAGGTTGGCCGCGAAGCCGGGGAGTTCCAGCGTGACCCCGTACGAGTGTGACCACGCGGACACGGCGATCGACACGAACAGCACCGCCGCGCTCCCGAGCGCGACACCGCGAATGGCCAGGAGCCCGATGAGCGACCCCAACGCCACCAGCGCGAACAGAAGCAACTCCGGGTGC
>CAZZGU010000090.1:0-9778 GCA_964653755.1 uncultured Nigerium sp.
GGCTCGAACCCGCGACCCAGGGATTATGAGTCCCCTGCTCTGACCGGCTGAGCTACCGCCCCGGTCGGGCCTCCGCAGACGTCGGTGGCGCAGAGGGAGGAAATGGTGGCTCCCCCGCCTGGACTCGAACCAGGAACCCTCTGATTAACAGTCAGATGCTCTGCCAATTGAGCTACAGGGGATCGCGCTTGCGCGAGACGAAACACTAGCAGAACTCGCTCAGAACGCGTATTCGGCCTTGAGACGTGCCACCTCGGCGTCCACGAAGGCCCGCGTGTCCGGGTCATCCAGCCGGACGCCGGCGCCCGGGTGCGCCGCCCAGATGACCGGCTGCCGCGGATCGACGAGGGAGCGGCGGGCGCTGACGAGGACCGTCCGGTTCGGCGGCACCGCGATGGACTTCTGCAGCAGGATCGTGGCCTCCACGCGTTCGCGGAACAGCTCCGGGATCCGGCCCTGCGCCACGAGCGGCACCTCATGCGACTCCCCCGTCGAGAGGGTCGTCCAGTGGAGTGCCGACCCCTCGGCGTTCCAGCCGCCGCGGAGGATGTCGTGCCACGGGGTCTCGTGCCAGCCCGCGGCGTCCCGCACCATGAGCCGGTCGGGCAGGCCGACCACGACGCCGTCGCGGCTCGCCGCCCACGCCAGGACGCGCGGCTTGCCGCCCAACCGCTCCCGCAGTGCGTGGTACTCGTGGGGAGGCAGGCCACCCTTGTCGAAGAACTTCACGCGGCCATTCTGCCCGGCCTCAGGTGTCGCCCAACAATCAGGCCGCGACGGGGAGCCGTGGCGACTCGCGGAGAAGATCCAGTGCGGCCTGCTCGCGTCGACGCACGGTAGAGGCGCTGATCCCCAGAGTGTCGGCCACCTGCCCCAGCGACAGCGGTTCCCGCCCCACGAACCCGAACCTGAACTCGAGGACAAGCCGCAACTCGGCAGGCAACCCGGACATCAGCCGACGCACCTCGTCGCCTGCGTCCGTCTCAGCCTCGTCGACGGGGCGCTCGCCCTCGTCCAGGACCAGCGCACCCGCCGGCTCGAAAGCCAGCAACTCCCGAACGAACTCGATCGGACGCCCCCACGCCGACGCAACCTCGGCGGCTTCCGGCGTCCGTCCCAGCCGTCCCTCCAGGTCGTCCCGAATGGCGCGCGCCTGCCGCCACGAGCGAGCCCGCCCCGGCGGCAGCCCCACGCTCCCGAACCGTGTCGCCGATGCCTCGGCGACCCGCATCCGGATCCACGGCAGGGCGAACGTGGCGAACTTGACGCCGCGCCGGTGGTCGAAGCGTCTCAGGGCCTCCATGAGGCCCAGGACGCCCTCCTGGAAGAGTTCGCCGTCGTCGAGGCTCGCCCGCCGCGCGGCCGGCATGGTGATCATGCGGACGAGCCGGTAGTTCGCCGAGATGAAGCGGTGCCAGGCCTCCACGCCCTCCCTCTCCACGGCAGCGAGCTCCCGGTCGGTCGCCTCGACGGCCGCCGGGGAGCCCGCCCTCCTCAGGGCCGCAGCGAACACGCCCGCCTCGATCCGGGCGGCCAGGAGCTCCTCATCAGCGGGGGTGAGGAGCGGGTCGAACTTGACGTCACGCATGCGTTCACCTTGTCCGTCCGGCGCCGTCGGCGGGCACAATCCACAGGCCGCTTCGGTGCAACACCCGACCAACACCGGTCTCGCGTTGCGGCGTCGCCGCGGGCCCGAGCCCGCTAGGCTTCCCCGATGGCCCGGGCCTGCAGGTCCCGCCGGCGCGCCTCGAGCGCAAGGAGTTGCGCGAACATGCGGTTGTAGGAGGCCTGTTCCTCCAGCGGGTTCGTGCGCTGGAGCCGCGACTTGAGGTCGCCGATCGCCCGGACCACCGTGAGCAGCCGCAACCGCGCCGCGTACTCCGAGGCGTAGGAGGCCGACGGCTCGCTCAGCAGCGGTTCGACCGAGAGCGCTACCACCAGGTGCGACCCCACCGGGTCATCCATCGCGTCCCGGACGGCCTGCGCCCACCCTGCCGTGGCCTGGTCGAAGCTGGCGATGACCTCGAAGACACGTCGGTACGTCGGGTGCTGAAAGTCATCGGGGCCGATGTCACCCCAGGTGTCGCTGAAGCACTCGGGGTGTTGAAGCATGAGCTTGAGCGTGCCCCGCTCCACCTCGAGGCGCCGATCGCCCGCGTCGGGCAGGACCATGAGCGCCGGCTGCGCCTGGGGGTCGGACGCCGTGCGTGGCCGCGCCGACGGTTGGCCCGGCGGCAGCGCCCTCTGATTGACCCGCGCCACCTCGGCACGCACCTCGTCCGGGTTGAGGCCGACCATACCCGCGAGTTCCCGGAGGTACCCCGACACGAGGGAGGCGTCCCGCACGCTCGCGACCAGGGGCGCTGCGGCGCGGACGGCCGCCAGCCGACCGTCCGCACGGTCGAGGTCGTAGCGGGACACGACGTTCTTCATGACGAAGCGGTACAACGGCTGCCGGCGCGCCACGAGTTCCCGGACTGCGGCGTCCCCTGCCTGCAGCCTCAGATCGCAGGGGTCGAGCCCGGTCGGTTCGATGGCCACGTAGGTCTGGGCCGTGAACGCCGCGTCCCCTCCGAAGACCCTGAGCGCTGCGGCCTGACCGGCGGCGTCCCCGTCGAAGGTGAAGATCACCTCGCCCGCGTGCGCGTCCGCGGTCATGAGGCGCTGGATCATCCGGGCATGGTCGTCGCCGAACGCCGTCCCGCAGGAGGCGACGGCGGTGTCCACCCCGGCCACGTGGCAGGCCATGACGTCGGTGTACCCCTCCACGACGACGGCCTGGTTCTTCTTGCCGATGTGGGTGCGGGCGAGGTCCAGCCCGTACAGGACGTGCGACTTCTTGTAGACCAGAGTCTCGGGAGTGTTGAGGTACTTGGCCGGCATCCGGTCGTCGTCGAAGAGGCGGCGGGCCCCGAACCCCAGGACAGAGCGGCCCGCGTCCCGGATCGGCCACAGCAACCGCCCCTGGAAGAAGTCCCAGCCGGCCTCGCGGACGAGCCCCGCCTTCACGAGTTCCTCGCGGGTGAAACCCCGCCCCAGCAGGTGGTCGCGGAGCTCATGCCCGCCGCGGGGGGCGAAGCCGATGCCGAAGTGCTCGGCGTGCTCGGCGGTGAAGCCACGCCCGTGCAGGAACTGGCGTCCGGCCAGAGCGTCCGGTGACCGCAACTGGCGAGCGAAGAACTCGGCGGCGACCTGGTTGGCCTCGAGGACGCGCATGCGCAGCCCCGGCTCGTGGCGGGGGCCGCCGTCGCCCTCGGTGTAGCGGAGCTGGACGCCGGCGCGGTCGGCCAGGAACTCGACGGCCTCCGCAAACCCCATGTTGTTGATGCGCTGGACGAACGAGATGACGTCGCCGCCCTCGCCGCACCCGAAGCAGTAGTAGAAGCCCTTGGCCGGTGTCACGCGGAAACTGGGGGTCTTCTCGTCGTGGAACGGACACAGCCCGACGAGCGCCCCGCCCCCGGCGGGCCGGAGGGCGACGAACGTGCCCACGACGTCGTCGATCCGGGAGCGTTCCCGGACGAGCGCCAGGTCCTCCTCGTTGATCCGACCGGCCACGCGTTGCAGTGTAGCCAGCCGCCGATGGATAGGCTCCCGTCCGGGAAGGAGCCGCTCGTGACCGTCATCGTCGGGCCCGGCCTCGCCGTCGCCCTCGGCCTGTTCGTGGTGCTCAGCGTCGTGGCGAGCCGTCTGGGGGGACTGGGACTGGCCAAGGCGCAGGCCGTCGCGGCGGTTCGAGCCGTGGCGCAGCTCGCCGTGGTGTCAGGCGTCATCACCCTGGCCGTCCAGTCGCTGTGGAGCTCGCTGGCCTTCACCGGACTCATGTTCGCGATCGCGGTCTGGACGACGACCGGCCGCGCCGGCGTCCGCCCCGACTGGCCGTGGACGGCCGTGGCGATGCTGGCAGGAATCCTCCCGGTGCTCCTCATCGTGTTCCTGACCGGGGCGGCCCCCCTCAACGGCATCACGCTCGTGTCGTTGGGGGGCATCATCACCGGAAACATGATGACCGTGCACACCCTCGCGGGCCGGCGGGTGTTCGCGGAACTGCGCGCCAACCAACCGGAGTACGAGGGCGCCCTCTCCATCGGGCTCCCCCGCACCGACGCGATCGGCCTCATCGTCCAGCGGGTGGTCCCCGAGGCCCTCATCCCGAACCTCGACCAGACCCGGACCGTCGGCCTCGTCACCCTGCCTGGCGCGTTCGTCGGCGTGCTCCTGGGGGGCGGATCCCCGGTGCAGGCGGGTGCCTCGCAGCTCCTCGTCCTGCTCGGGGTGATGGCCGGTCAGGCCATCACGGTGGTCGTCATGACCGCGCTGGTTCGCGCCGGACGCCTCGTCCCCGCCGACCTGCGGCTGCGGCTCCACCCGTAGGGGTCAGCCGATCCCCTTCGGGAGCCGGTCGGGGTCCCAGCCGAGCAGCGTGACCGCCTGGGTGAAGGCGAACCGGTCGGTCATGCCCCCCACGTAGGTGACGGCGGCCCGGATGGGGTCCGCGTCCGCCGCTGCTCGGTGGCCGGACGGCAGGGCTCCCGGGCATGCGACATAGAACTCGACGAGGCCGTGGAGGACGGCGATGACCGCCTCCGACTGCGCGACCGACTCCGGGCGGGTGTAGATGCGTTCGTAGTTGAAGCTGCGCAGCGCCGCGAGGGCGGCCGCGCTGTCGGCGTCCATCCCGACGAAGCCGGTCTGCGCGGTCGTGTGGATGACGGCCCGGATGAAGGTGGACAGCTGCTCCCGCCGGGTGCGGCCGGCGACCTGGACGACCTCGGGCGGCAGTTCGTCCAGCGTCACGATTCCCACATGCACGGCGTCCTCGAGGTCGTGGGCGCAGTAGGCGATGCGGTCGGCCCAGGACACGACCTCCCCCTCGATCGTGGTGGGGGCCGGGCGTGACCAGGAGTGGTTGCGGATGCCGTCGAGGGTCTCCTCGCACAGGTTGAGGGACGTCAGGACGACGTCGGCGCCCCAGGGCCCGTGGTCGTAGCCGCCGGGCAGGAAGGCGTCGAAGGCGTCCTCGGAGGCGTGCCCGCCGGGGCCGTGGCCACAGTCGTGGCCGAGCGCGATGGCGTCCGCGAGGGTCGCATTGACCCCGATCCCTCGCGCGATCGACGTGGCCACCTGCGCGACCTCGAGCGCGTGGGTCAGCCGCGTGCGCTGGTGGTCAGTCGGGTAGACCACCACCTGGGTCTTGCCGGCAAGTCGCCGGAACTCCGTGGAGTGCACGATCCGGTCGCGGTCACGTTCGAAGCAGGTCCGCTCGGCGTCCGGCGCTTCGGGCCGGGCACGCCGCCCTGCCCCGTCGGAGAAGGTCGACTCGGGTCTCAGGAGCAGTCGCTCGCGCTCCTCGCGCTCGACGCGCCCGATCGGCCGTTCGAGCCTGACGGTGGCCCCGGAGTCTGCGTGGGCACGGACGAGCCCGGTGCCACCATGGCCGTCCATGGTGAGCGCCCACGCCACCGCGCGCGGCCGGAGGTCCTCAGCCATGGGACCTATCATGGCCGAGAAGCGACAGACGAGGACACCATGAGCGACCAGACCCCGACCACCCCGCCGCAGCCGAGGCCGGACGACACCCACGCCGATGCGCCCGCCGCTCCGCCGACTCCCCCGGCCGACGGCGGGTACCCGCCCTACGGCTACCCCTACCCACCACAGCCCTACGGCCAGGATCCGTACGCCCAACAGCAGTACGGGCAACAGCCGTACACACAACAGCCGTTCGGCCAGCAGGCCCCGGACCAGCAGCAGTACGGCCAGGCTCCCTACGGCCAGGCTCCCTACGGTCAGCAGCCCTTCGGGGAGCAACCCTACGGTCAGCAGCCCTACGGGCAGCAGCAGTACGATCAGCAGCAGTACGGGCAGAGCGGCTACCCGTACCCGCCCCAGGGCTACGGCCAGTACCCGGCCACGTACCCCCAGGGCGCAGCGGCGACCCCCGCGCCGGAACGCAACGGGACTTTGGGTTTCGTCGCCCTGATCGTCGTGGGCGTGTCGATGCTCCTGGCAATCGTGACGTCGTACCTGGTGGGGAGCGCGATGGGCACCTTCCTGCTCGAGGTCGGCATCGATCCGACCATGGTCGAATCGATCCCCGCAGACGACCCCCGGTTCGAGGCGTTCGCAGCCCAGATGGGCCCGTGGTTCACCGTCGGGACCATGGCGGGCTTCGCAGGGTTCGCGGGCTGGGTGCTCGGGATCGTCGCCTTCAGCCAGCGACGCGGGCGCCGCAACGGGCTGATCGCGATCATCCTCGGGATCGTCGCGCCGATCCTGGCCTTCATCGCCTTCGCCGTAGGGCTGATGCCCGCGCTCGAGGCGCTCGTCTGAGCTAGCCGCCCGAAACGTCGGACTCGGCTCCCGCGAGGTCGGCCCCACCGAGCTCGCGGGAGTCCAGCCAGCCGTACGGCAGGATGACCCGCTCCCGCGGCGTCCCTTGTCGGCCCCGGGGAAGCCCCAGCTCGGCGGCCGGATACGGCACGCCGGGGTCGAGTCGCTCAAGCTGTGCGTCGAGTTCGGCCAGGGTCGAGACCAGGCCGAGGCGCCGGCGCACCTCCCCACCGATCCCGAAACCCTTGAAGTACCACGCCATGTGCTTGCGGAGATCGGTCAGGCCCCAGCGTTCTCCGTGGAGTCCGGACAGCAGGACGGCGTGGCGCCGCACCATCGCGGCGACCTCGCCCAGTGTGGGCAATGACCGGCCGGGCAATCCGGCGAACGCGTCGGCCAGGTCGCGGAAGAGCCACGGCCGGCCCAGGCAGCCACGCCCGACGACAACGCCGGCGCAGCCGGTCTGGTCGACCATCGCGACGGCATCGGAGGCCTCCCAGATGTCCCCGTTCCCCAGGACCGGGATGTCCACGGCCGCGACGAGTTCGGCGATGCGCTCCCAGGCCGCCTCCCCGGCGTAGGCCTGGCGCACTGTCCTTGCGTGCAACGCGATGGCTGCGACGCCGGCGTCCTCGGCGATGCGCCCGGTGTCGAGGAACGTGAGGTGGTCGTCATCGATCCCGAGGCGCGTCTTGACCGTGACAGGGACGCCGTAGGCGTCCGCGGCCCGTACGGTGGCACGCAGGATCGCCTCCATCCGGTCCAGCTTCCAGGGCAGAACGCCGCCCCCGCCCCGCCGGGTGACCTTCGGGACCGGGCAGCCGAAGTTGAGGTCGATGTGGTCGATCCGGAACTCCTCGCACAGGATCGCCGCGGCCCGTGCCATGACGGGAGCCTCGACCCCGTACAGCTGTACCGAGCGCGTGGTCTCACCGGGGTCGAACCCCAACATGTCGAAGGTGCGGGGGTTGCGCTCGCACACCCCACGGGAGGTGATCATCTCGCAGACGTACAGGCCCGCGCCCTGTTCGCGGCACAGCTGCCGGTAGGCGACGTTGGTGATGCCGGCCATGGGTGCGAGGACGACCGGCGTGCTGCTCACCACCGCGTCCGGACGCGACGGCGCACCCAGCCGAAGTGCGGCGTACGGCACCCCACCACCCCCTCCCGGAACCGGCCCCCCACTGTATTCGACGCACAGCCCACGCCCAGAAAGCGCGCCTACACTGGCCGCGCAGTTGTAGCCGACGAACAGGGACACCCAATGACACAACCTGGCTGGTACGACGACCCCGACGGAACGCCGGGACGTCTGCGGTACTGGGACGGCGTCCAGTGGACCGGTCAGATCCAGGCCGCAGCCGGACCGCCCCCCCCTCAGGGAGCGCCCTCGTCCCCACCCCGCAAGCGCAACCCCCTGGTGATCGTGCTGGGGGTCCTCGCGGCCTTCGCGCTCATCGCCGTCGTGGCCGTGGTCGGCCTGTTCGGCATGTTCCGGATCACAGGGGACGCCTCCTCCGGCACGTCAGCGCCCGCCGCGACGCCCGCGGCCCCCGGATCCGGCACCCCGGCCGCTGGGGAACCTGTTTGTACCGCGCCGGCGTCCGGTCAGGTGACCGACGGCTTCATCACCGTGGGAATCCCGGAAGGCTGGAGCGCGAACCCCGGGGAACCCGCCTGGGCGAACTGCGGCAGCGGCGCCTACGCCATCGTGACCGATGACTGGATCAGTCAGGTGGAGGTCGGGTCGGTCAGCAGCGGGAACGGCACCGTCGAAAACGTCGCCCGCGCCTTGTGGGACTGGAACCTGGCGCACGGCTACCTGGAGACGGGAACCGTGACCCCCACCATCTCCGAGAACGCCGCGGTGACCGTGGACGGTGTGACGGGATGGCGGATGACCGGTGAGATCCGGGTGAGCGACGTCGAGGGCGTGCTGGGCGACGTCGTGACCATCGTCGTCCTGCCCCGGGACAAGGGGATGACCTCGGCGATCCTCACCGTCGCGACGATCGATGACCCGCGCTCGACCGCGGCCGTCGCAGCGCTGTGGGATTCGATCCAGGTGACGCCGTGACCGATTCCCCCGCGGGGCCGGACGCCGTGGGCGAGGCGTTCCGCGCCATGCCCCGCGCACGGTTCCTGCCCGCACCGGTGCGCCATCGCGCCTGGGAAGATGCCCCCCTGCCGATCGGGCACGGGGCCACGAACTCCCAGCCCTGGACCGTCCGCTACATGCTTCGCCTGCTCGAGGTGCCCACGGGGGCACGCGTGCTCGACGTTGGCTGCGGCTCCGGCTGGACGACCGGTCTCCTGGCGCACCTCACCGGGCCGACGGGCCACATCCTGGGCCTGGACATCGTCGCCGAGCTCGTGGACATGGCCCGCAATCACCTGGGCGACTCCACGCCGTGGGCCGAGGTCCGCCTCGTTGCCCCGGGGTCGGTGGGTGACCCGGACGCCGGCCCGTACGATCGCATCCTGGTGTCGGCGGACCCCGGGCACCTGCCTGAGCCCCTCGTGGATCAGTTGGCGCCGGGCGGACGCCTCGTCACCCCTGCCTCCGGCCAGATGTGGCTCGTCGAGAAGGACGCCGAGGGCCGCGTCACGCGACGGGCCACCGGCGAGTGGTTCTCCTTCGTCCCCCTGCGCTGAGCAGCAAAAGACTGGTCAGCAGGGGGACCGGTCAGCAGCCGGCGAGCCGAGCACCCAGCCACGAGCGGACCTGATCGAGCGCCACACGCTCCTGCGCCATCGAGTCACGTTCCCGGATGGTGACGGCCTGGTCGTCCAGGGTGTCGAAGTCGACGGTGATGCAGTACGGCGTGCCGATCTCGTCCTGGCGGCGGTACCGGCGACCGATCGCCTGGGCGTCGTCGAACTCGACGTTCCAGCAGCGGCGCAGCTCGGCGGCGAGGTCGCGAGCCTTGGGTGACAGCGCCTCGTTGCGGGAGAGCGGCAGAACCGCCGCCTTCACGGGCGCCAGGCGCGGGTCCAGCTTCAGGACGGTCCTGGAGTCGACGCCCCCCTTGGTGTTGGGGGCCTCGTCCTCGGTGTAGGACTCCACCAGGAAGGCCATCAGCGAACGCGTCAGACCGGCGGCGGGCTCGATCACGTACGGCAGGTAACGCCGCCCCTGCGCCTGGTCGAAGTAGGACAGGTCCTGACCCGAGTGCTGGCTGTGGGTGCCCAGGTCGAAGTCGGTGCGGTTGGCGATGCCTTCGAGCTCCCCCCAGCCGTCGCCGCCGGTGAACCCGAAGTTGTACTCGATGTCGACCGTGCGCTTGCTGTAGTGGGAGAGCTTCTCCTTGGGGTGCTCGTAGTGGCGCAGGTTCTCGCGGGAGACGCCGAGGTCGACGTACCAGTCCGTCCGCTGGTCGATCCAGTGCTGGTGCCACTCCTCGTCGGTCCCGGGCTCGACAAAGAACTCCATCTCCATCTGCTC
>CAZZGU010000091.1:0-9376 GCA_964653755.1 uncultured Nigerium sp.
TCACGTTCGTCACCGCCACGGTCGTCTCGCTGGCGGTGTTCTCCTACGTCCTCAGCTCGGGATGGGTGCAGAACCCGCGGCTCGGCGTGGTCGGGGTCGCGATCATCGCGCTGGCGTCCGCCCTCGCAGTCACGGTCGTGTTCTCCGGGATCAACAATCGTCGCGCTCTCTACTCGGCGTTGACCACCGCCGCCGTGGGGATCGCCGCCTACATCGGCTTCCAGTGGCTGGTGTACCTCTACGTGCCGAGCCACGTCATGATGCTGGGGCTCCTGGCCTCCGCGCTCGCCGTCGGGGTCGGCATCGGCTGGCTCTTCGGGGGTCCTGACCGTGCCGTGTCCATGCGCGGAGGAGCGCTCGTGGCCCTGATCGTCGCGGTGACCACATTTGTCGACAAGGTGATGCAGTCCTGGGTGGTGTACTCGTCGGCGTCTGTCATCCGCGGACGGCCGATCGCGACCATCGGTTCGGAGACTCCGGGTCTCGGCGGCGACTACTGGGTCACCCACCTCGACCGGTTCACGCACCTCCTGCTCCCGTCGGTCGCGCTCGTGCTGATCTCGTTCGCGACCTACACCCGCTACCAGCGCGGGTCGATGCTCGAGGTCCTCAACCAGGACTACATCCGGACGGCCCGCGCCAAGGGCCTGTCCGAGCGGGTCGTCATCGTCCGGCATGCACTGCGCAACGCGCTGCTGCCCCTGGCGTCGATCATCCCCGTCGACCTCATCGGGATGGTCGGCGGCGCCGTCATCACCGAGACGATCTTCGGCTGGTCCGGCATGGGCAAGATGTTCATCGATGCGATGAACACCTCCCAGATCGACCCGGTCATGGCCTACGTCATGATCGTCGGAGCCCTGGCGATGGTTGCCAACCTCGCGGCCGACTTCCTGTACGCCCTCCTCGACCCACGAATCCGGGTGAACGCATGACCGACCAAGACAAGCGACAGCCTGACGATGCCGCGACCGCAGGCGGCCCCGGCCGCGGCGAGGGCGCCGGCGAGGCCAAGGAGGTCGAGGGCCTCTCCCAGGGCACCATCGTCCGCCGCAAGTTCTTCCGGCACCGGGGCGCGATGTCAGCGCTCATCGTGCTCGCGCTCATCGCGCTGCTCGCGTTCTCCTCGATGGGCCTGGGGCCGATCCCGGGTTGGTGGAAGTGGCAGAACTACCTCGCCACCCACACGATGGTCAACGGTGGCGCTCCCACGCTCAGCCTGCCCACCTGGCTCGGTGGGGAGGGCTTCGCCCTCGGTGACCACCCCTTCGGGCAGGACAACATCGGGCGTGACAACTTCGCCCAGGTCATGGCCGGCGTGAAGACCTCCCTGCTGGTCAGCTTCGTCATGGGCATGGTGGCGCTCCTGGTGGGCGTCACGGTCGGGTCGCTGGCCGGCTACTACCGGGGCCGCCTCGACATGTTCCTCATGCGCTTCACCGACCTCGTCATCACGCTGCCCGTCATCGTGGTCGGCGCCGTGCTGGGCCGCCTGGTCTTCACCGTGCCGGAGAAGTACTTCAACAACACGACCTTCGCCGCGCAGGTGCGCGAGAACATGCCGATCCTGCTGGCCGTGGCCCTGGGCCTCATCCTGTGGACTGGTCTGGCGCGCCTCGTCCGGAGCGAATTCCTGACCCTGCGCGAGCGTGAGTTCGTCGACTCCGCGCGGGTGGCGGGGGCGTCCGACTTCCGGATCATCGTCAAGCACATCCTGCCGAACGCCGTGGGCGTGATCATCGTGAACACCACGCTGCTGATGTCGCAGGCCGTCGTGCTGGAGACCGCGCTGTCGTTCCTCGGCTTCGGGATCACCGAGCCGAACATGTCCCTGGGGCGGCTGATCTCGGTCAACCAGGGCGCGTTCTCCACGCGACCGTGGCTGTTCTGGTGGCCGGGCCTGTTCATCATCCTCATCGCGCTGTGCGCGAACTTCATCGGGGACGGCCTGCGCGACGCCTTCGACCCGCGGACGCGCAAGATCCCCTCGGAACGGCAGATGCGCCGGGCGTCCGCCCAACTCGCCTCGGCTACTCCCACCCCCGAGCCCGCGACCTCGTCCGGCACATCCGGGCCCTCCGGCCTGAAGGAGTCCCAGTGAGCACGCCCGCGAAACCCATGCCAGGTTCCTTCGACGGCGCAGTCCGGCTGTCCAAGCAGACCGGGGGAGACGTCCGCCACGGCGACACGATCCTGCAGGTGCGCGGACTGACCGTGAACTTCTGGGTCAACAATGAGTGGTTCACCGCAGCGCAGGACCTCGACTATGAACTGAAGGCGGGCGAGGTCCTCGCGATCGTCGGCGAATCGGGCTCGGGCAAGACCCAGTCCTCCATGAGCCTCATCGGGCTGCTCCCCGCCAACGGGCGGGCGACCGGCTCGGCCAGCCTCAAGGGCACCGAGCTGATCGGCCTGTCCGGGAAGCGGCTCCGCGAGATCCGCGGCAACGAGATCTCGGTGATCTTCCAGGAACCGATGACCGCGCTCAACCCGGTGTACACGGTGGGGTTCCAGATCGTCGAGACCCTGCGCACCCACTTCGTCATGGCTCCCTCGGAGGCCAGGAAGCGGGCCCTGGAGCTGATGACCCTGGTCGAGATCCCCCACCCCGAAGACAGCTTCCAGAAGTTCCCGCACCAACTGTCGGGTGGCCAACGGCAGCGCATCATGATCGCCCAGGCGCTGGCCTGCGACCCCAAATTGTTGATTGCCGACGAGCCCACGACCGCCCTTGACGTGACCGTCCAGGCCGAGATCCTCAAGCTCATGCGCGAACTGCGGGAGCGCGTCAGCGCGGGCATCATCCTGATCACGCACGACATGGGCGTGGTGGCCGACATGGCCGACCGCATCATCGTCATGAAAGACGGCCGCGTCATCGAGCACGGGTCCGCCGAGCAGATCTTCTACCGACCCCAACACCCGTACACCCAGCAGCTTCTCGCCGCGGTGCCGCACCTGGGCGAGGGCGTCACCGACGAGGAGGCTGCGCGGGCGCCGCGCACCCTGATCGAGGAGGAGGGACGCCCTGTGCCGCTACCGAGCGGGGACCCGGCGGTGACCCCCGCCCTCCTGCTCGAGGACGTCGCGATCGTCTACCCCAAGCAGGGCCGCCGCCCCGAATTCCGCGCTGCCGAGCACGTCAATCTGCGTATCGATCCCGGCGAGGTCGTGGGGCTCGTCGGCGAGTCGGGGTCGGGCAAGACAACCGTGGGGCGTGCCGCCGTGGCTCTGCTGCCCGTCCGCGAGGGCCGCATCAGCGTCGCCGGGCGCGACATCACGCGCGCGAGGAACACCGACCTCGCACCCTTCCGCAAGACGGTGGGGATCGTGTTCCAGGACCCGGGCTCGTCGCTCAACCCGCGCCTGCCGGTGGGGGAGTCCATCGGCGAGCCGCTCTACCTGCACGAGAACCTGCGCGGGGAGGCGCTGAGCAAGCGGGTCGAGGCCCTTCTCGACTCGGTGGAGTTGCCGCGTTCGATGCGGAACCGTTACCCGCATGAGCTCTCGGGCGGCCAGCGGCAACGCATCGGCATCGCGCGCTCCTTGGCGCTCAGCCCCAAGCTGCTCATCGCGGACGAGCCGACCTCGGCGCTCGACGTGTCCGTGCAGGCCCGGGTCCTCCGGCTGTTCCAGGACCTCCAGGAGCAGTACGGGTTCGCCTGCCTGTTCATCAGCCACGACCTGGCGGTCGTCGAGCAGGTCTCGAGCCGGATCGCGGTCATGCACCACGGCCGTCTCGTCGAGGTGGGGGACACCCGCGACATCGTGACGCGCCCCCAGCACCCCTACACGCAACGACTGCTGTCGGCGGTCCCGGTCCCCGACCCGGACGAGCAACGGCGACGCCGGGAGTTGCGCGACGCGATCATCGAGCGCGAACACCTCGTGTCCTAGCCGGGGCAGTGGAAGACTGCCGTCATGACCGAGCGGCAGGCCACACCGAGCGCCCCGGGAGCGGGCAAGAAGATTGCGATCCTCACCAGCGGAGGAGACGCCCAGGGCATGAACGCCGCGGTGCGCGCGGCCGTCCGCACCGCCCTCACCCTGGGGGCCGAGGCCTACGTGGTCTTCGAGGGCTACCAGGGCATGATCGACGGTGGGGACGGCATCCGCCGCTTCGGCTGGGACGACGTGGGCAGCATCCTCCATCGCGGCGGCACGCTCATCGGTACCTTCCGCAGCCAGGACTTCCGTGAGCGTGACGGACGCCGGCGCGCGGCGGGCAATCTCGTACGGCACGGCATCGACCGGCTCATCGTCATCGGGGGTGACGGGAGCCTCTCGGGGCTCAACGCCTTCGCGGAGGAGTGGCCCGACCTGCTGGCCGAACTCGTCGAGGCCGGAGAGATCACCGCCGCGGACGCCGCCGCGCACCCCCGGCTGCGCTTCGCGGGCCTGGTGGGATCGATCGACAACGACCTGGTCGGGATCGACATGACGATCGGGGCGGACTCGGCCCTGCACCGGATCGTCGACGCGATCGACTCGCTGACCTCCACGGCGGCGTCCCACCAGCGCAGCTTCGTGATCGAGGTCATGGGCCGCCATTGCGGCTACCTGGCGCTCATGGCGGCGATCGCGGGCGGGTGCGACTACGTGCTCGTCCCCGAGATGCCCCCGGCCGATGGGTGGGAGGACCACATGTGCGCCGAACTCCGGCGGGGGCGGGCCGCCGGACGCCGCGACTCCCTCGTCGTGGTGGCCGAGGGCGCCACCGACCGGACCGGAAGCCCGATCACCTCCGACTACGTGCGACAGGTCATCGAGAACCAACTGGGGGAGGACACTCGCGTCACCATCCTCGGCCACGTCCAGCGGGGCGGCACACCGAGCGCCTTCGACCGCTGGTGCAGCACGTGGCTGGGCTACCGTGCAGCTCTCGACCTCATCAACGACGAGGGCGACCAGCCGGGCCCCGTCCTGGGCCTCAAGGGCAACCGGGTGGCCCGCGTCCCCCTGATGGACGCCGTGCGCCAGACCCGCGAAGTGCCCGCGATGATCGCGGCCGGGAACTACGCCGGGGCCATGAAGGCTCGTGGCGGCAGCTTCGCCGAGATGAGGGAGATCTTCCGCGAGTTGGCCGAGCCGTCCCGGGTGGAACCCGGCGCGGAGACCCGCCGCATCGCCCTCGTCCACGCCGGGGGGCTCGCGCCGGGCATGAACACAGCCGCACGCGCGGCCGTCCGCCTCGGCATCAGCCGGGGGTTCACGATGCTCGGCGTGGAGGACGGCTTCGTGGGACTCCAGGACGGACTCCTGCGCGAGCTGAGCTGGGCCGACGTCGAGGGATGGACCGGGGAGGGCGGCGCCCGCCTCGGCCTGCGCCGCACCATCCCGCGGGTCGAGGACCTCTACTCCATCGGGCGCCAGCTCGAGGACCACGGCGTCGAGGCTCTGCTCGTGGTGGGCGGCTGGAACGCCTACCAGGCTGCGCACCGGCTCTACTCCGAGCGCGATCGCTATCCGGCGTTCCGCATCCCGATCGTGTGCGTGCCCGCGAGCATCGACAACAACCTCCCCGGCTCCGAACTGGCGATCGGCGCCGACACGGCGCTCAACACGATCGTGGAGGCCGTCGACCGCATCAAGATGTCGGCGGCCGCGGTGACCCGCTACTTCGTCGTGGAGACGATGGGGCGGTACTGCGGCTACCTCGCGCTCATGGGGGGCCTCGCCGGTGGCGCCGAGCGCACCTACCTGCACGAGGAGGGGATCACGCTCGCCGACCTCAATGCCGACGTCTCCTGGCTGCGGGAGTCGTTCGCGCAGGGACGCGAACTCGTCCTCGCGATGCGCAACGAGCGGGCCAACGAGCACTACACGACCGAGTTCATCGCCGGCCTCTTCGAGGAGGAGAGCCGAGGGCTGTTCGACGTTCGCACCGCCGTCATCGGCCATCAGCAACAGGGCGGCACCCCGACCCCCTTCGACCGCCTGCTGGCCACCCGCCTGGTTTCCCGCGCGTTGGGGCTCATCGCGGACGAGTTCGAGTCGGGCGGCGACGAGGGCTACTACCTTGGGCTGGTGGAGTCCAGCGTGGCGGCCTCGCCGCTGTCGGCGATGATGGGGCAGATGGACAAGGTGGCCCGCCGCCCGAAGCGGCAGTGGTGGCTCGAGTTGCGCCCCGTGGCGCGGGCGGTCTCACAACGCGACTGACGCGGGCTCACTCCAGGACGGCCGCCGCCTCGAGCCACGCGTGCTCGAGGTCGGCCTGTTCGGCAGCGAGACGAGCCAGTGTCTCCTGCAGGGCGGCGAGGCGGGGGTAGTCGGACGCGTGGGCGGCCATCTCGGCGTGCACGGCCTCGACCCGGTCGGCGATCTTGGTCAGCTGCCCCTCGACGCGGGCGACGTCCTTGCGCGCCTGGCGCAGCTCCGCGGGCGTCGGCACCCCGTGCGGGGTCGGGGCTGAGGCCGCGGCCGGAGGGCGTGAACTCGCCCCGGGCGCGGCGGCGACCAGGCGGCGATGCTCCAGGTAGGCGTCCACCCCACCGGGGAGCAGGACGCACGAACCGTCGCCCATGAGCGCGTACGTCACGTCGCACACCCGCTCGAGGAAGTACCGGTCGTGGGAGACCACCAGCAGGGTGCCGGGCCACGTGTCGAGGTAGTCCTCGATGACCGTGAGGGTGTCGATGTCGAGGTCGTTGGTCGGCTCGTCGAGCAGCAGCACGTTCGGCTCGGCCATCAGGAGCCGTAGGAGCTGAAGGCGCCGGCGCTCGCCGCCCGAGAGTTCACCGATCCGCGTCACGAGCTTGTCGCCGGTGAAGCCGAACTCCTCCAGCAGTTGGGAGGCGGAGGCTTCGCGGCCGGTGGCGAGCCGGGTCTGCACGCGGAGCCGGTTCACCGAGTCCAGCACCCGCTCGTCGTCGTCCAGTTCGGCGACGGTCTGGGACAGATGGCCGAGGCGGAGCGTCCGGCCGCGCTTCACGCGTCCCGTCGTCGGCGCCAGTTCGCCGGCGAGGAGGCGGAGCAGAGTGGTCTTGCCGGAGCCGTTGACGCCGAGGAGACCGATGCGGTCGCCGGGCCCGATGGACCAGGTCAGGGGGCCGAGGAGGTCCCTGCAGGTGACCTCCGACAGATCGAAGACGTCCTTGCCGAGCCGGGTCATCGCGAACTGCTTGAGGGCCAGCGTGTCGCGCGGCTCGGGCTCGTCGGCGATCAGTTCGTTCGCGGCCTCGATGCGGAAACGTGGCTTCGACGTCCGCGCCGGCGCGCCCCGGCGGAGCCAGGCCAGCTCCTTGCGCGCGAGATTGCGGCGGCGGGCCTCGTGGGCGGACGCCTGGCGCTGGCGCTCCACGCGCGCGAGGACGTACGCGGCGTAACCGCCGTCGTAGGCGTCCACCGTGGCGTCGTGGACCTCCCACATCCGCGTGCACACGGCGTCCAGGAACCAGCGGTCGTGGCTCACCACGAGCATCGCGGTGCCGCGTCCGCGCAGTTCACGCAGGTGGTCGGCCAGCCACGAGACAGCCTCGACATCGAGGTGGTTGGTGGGCTCGTCCAGCACGAGCAGGTCGTGGTGGCCGAGCATGAGGGCCACGAGGGAGACGCGCCTCCGCTCGCCGCCGCTCAGCCGCGCCACCGGAGCCTCGAGGTCAACGTCGGCGAGGAGGTGCTCGACGATCCCTCGCGACAGCGTGTCGGCCGCCCACACATGGTCGGGTCTGCCGTCGACGATCACGTCGCGCACCGTGGCGTCGCGCGGGAAGTCCTCGGTCTGCGCGAGGAATCCAATCGAGGCGGACGCGGTGCGCACCACCTGGCCCGTGTCGGGTTCGACGATTCCGGTCAGGATCGACAGGAGCGTGGTCTTGCCATCGCCGTTGCGGCCCACGACGCCGACGACGTCACCCGCCGACAGCCCGAGGGAGACGTCCGCGAGGATGGTGCGGGTGCCGTACGACTTGCCGACCCGCTCGGCGTTGACCAGGTTGCCCAAGGCGGTTCAGCGACCCCGGAGCGCCCGATTGACTCCCTTGATGGTCGGCATGGGGCCCTTGGGCAGCGGAGCCTTGGGACGCACGGCGTCCAGAGCCTTGAGACGGTTGTTCAGTTCAGCGATCTGGTAGGGCTGCATGGCCTTGGGCATCTTCTCGATGTGCTTCTGCAGCTCCTTGAGCTTGACCTGACCCGCGCCGTCCCCGAGGACGATCGTCGAGACCTTCACTCCGAAGGCCACCTGCTCGTGGCGCTTCGCTTCGGCCGCCAGCAGGGGCTTGACGCGGGCCGGCTGGCCCTCCCCGACGAGGATGATGCCGCTCGGCCCGATCACCCGGTGGACGAGGTCGAGTTGCCGGGTCGCGGTGACCGCCATCGCGTAGGAGAACTTCTTCTTGTTGAGCATCTGGAGGGCGAGTTCGGCGGACCCGGGCTGGCCGTGGTGGCGCTCGAACATGGCGCGCTTGGCGCGGTTGGTGAGGATGAGCATGGCGGCCAGGAGCCCAGAAACCAGCGCCAGCGGAACCCAGGCCCACCACGCTGTGCGGCCCAGCAGGCCGAAGGCCGTGATCACCGCGATCGTCCCGAGCGCAGCGCCCGCCATCAGCGGGTTGAGCAACTTGTCGATCTCGGCCGTACGCTTGTAGGCCTCCACGAACTGCCGCGTGCGGCTCCAGTCGTTGGGGTCGCTGCTGTTCTTCTTGCGGAGCTTCTCGGCCTTGATCTCGGCCTTCTGCTTCGCAGCCAGCGCCTTGGCCTTCTCGCTTGCCATCTCGCCTCACTCCACGGGTCGGGTCCGCCGCTCATCCTAGTGCCTCGCGAACGTTCCCTCCCCACGGGGTGTGGCGATGCACGTGTTCACGACGAAAGGCCTGCGCCGAGGCACGGGGGCGCTCGACGCAGGCCTGGGTTCGTCCGGCCTCAGGGGCGTGCGGGGCCGGTCAGGCGCCGAACTCCGAACCGAAGTCGCCGCCCTCGAGCCGCGCCTTCACGAAGCTGAGGTAGCGGGCCGCCTCGGCGCCGTCCACCAGGCGGTGGTCGTAGGAGAGCGAGAGGTACATCATGTCCCGGACCACGACCACGTCGCCGAGCGCCGGGTCGGACATGACGACGGGACGCTTCACCAGCGCCCCCGTCCCGAGGATGGCGACCTGCGGCTGGTTGATGATCGGTGTGTCCATGAGCGTCCCCGCCGAACCGTAGTTCGTGATCGTGAACGTACCGCCCGAGAGCTCGTCCGGGGTGACCTTGTTGCCTCGGGTCCGTCCGGCCAGGTCGGCGATCTTCTTGGCCAGCCCGGTGACGTTCAGGTCGCCGGCGTCCCGGATGACAGGGACGAGCAGCCCGCGCTCGGTGTCGACCGCGATGCCGAGGTGTTCGGTCGCGTTGTACGTGACCGTTCCCGCGTCCGTGTCGATCGTCGCGTTGACAGCCG
>CAZZGU010000092.1:0-9086 GCA_964653755.1 uncultured Nigerium sp.
CAATCGACCCATGGCCCGGATCCTCGTCGTCGACAACTACGACTCGTTCGTCTACAACCTGGTGCAGTACCTCGCCCAGATCGGCGCGGACGTCGAGGTCTGGCGAAACGACGACGCACGCTTCGCGGAGGAGGACTGGTCGGACGCCTTCGACGGGGTTCTCCTGTCGCCGGGGCCGGGGACTCCCGAGGAAGCTGGGGTGTGCGTCGACCTGGTTCGCACCCGGGCGGGCTCCCTCCCGATCTTCGGGGTGTGCCTGGGCCTGCAGTCGATCGCCGTGGCGTACGGCGGCGTCGTGGGACGCGCCCCGGAACTGCTGCACGGCAAGACGTCGCCGGTGCACCACGACGGGCGCGGCGTCTTCGCGGGGCTCCCGAACCCGCTGACCGCGACCCGGTACCACTCGCTGGCCCT
The DNA here is from genome assembly GCA_964653755.1 of uncultured Nigerium sp. GTDB lineage: Bacteria > Actinomycetota > Actinomycetes > Propionibacteriales > Propionibacteriaceae > Propioniciclava. The sequence goes on from CAZZGU010000092.1 coordinate 415, forward strand.
CGACCCGGCGACGGTCCCCGACTGCCTCGAGGTGTCGGCGACGACGGAGTCGGGGGTCATCATGGCCGTCCGGCACCGGGAACTCGCTGTGGAGTGCGTGCAGTTCCACCCGGAGTCCGTGCTCACCGAAGGGGGATACCAGATGCTCGCCAACTGGCTGGTCGTCTGCGGCGATCCCGGCGCACCGGGGCGCGCCGCGGGGCTCGCTCCCCTCATGGCGACCACCTGAGGCGCGTCAGCCTTCGACCGGGCTCTCCACGGGGGAGCCGGTGGCGGGAGCCTCCACGCTGGGGGCGGTCGTGGGGTCCACCGGCGTCTCCGCGCCGGGGCGCGCGACCGCCACGATGACGACCAGGGGATCTGACTTCGGTACGAGGGTCGAGGCGCCCGGCCTGGTCCCGAGCACGGTGCCCTCAGCTTCCGAGGACTCCTGCGGCTCGAACGTCAGGTTGGTGAACCCGTACTTGCGGGCCTCGGCCTCTGCCTCGACCTGGCTCAGGCCGGTCAGATAGGGCACGCGCGCCTTGCCTGTGGCGACGGTCAGCGTGAGTTGGGCGTCCGCGGTTGTCTGGGTGCCCTCGATGGGGCTCACGGCCAGCACCGTGTTCAGCTTCGAGCCCGAGGGCTCGTCGGTGGCCTCCACCGTCCGGATGTTCCCCTCGAGGAAGCCCGCCTCGATCAGGGCCTCCCGGGCGCCGGTCACGCTGCGGCCCACCAGGCCCGACGGGATCGTCAGCTTCTTCGGGCCCACGTTCACCGTGATGGTGACCGTGCTTCCCTCGGCGACCTGCGTGTCGCGCTGCGGGCTCTGCGCCTGCACGATGCCGACGGTGGAGTCGTTGGGCCCTTCGATGCGGTTGACGCTGGCGACGAGTCCCTCGTCCTCGATCATCTGGACCGCGATCGCCTCCGGCCGCCCGAACACGTAGGGCACCGCCACCTGCTTCACCCGGGGGCCCAGCGGGAACGCCAGGAGCAACCCGCCTGCCACCAGGGCGATGATCACCACGACCGCCAGGGAGCTCCACCAAACGGCCCGGCGCTTTCGGCGCGGAGGTGTGGCCGGCTGGAGACCGAGGGCGTCGGGGGCGCTGGGTGCCACGGCGGCCGACGGGCTCGCGGGGGCCGCCGACGCCGTGGGCAGGACCGCGGTCGCCACGGGCCCGGGGCGGGTGGGCTGCTTCATCGTCGGGGGCATGGCAGGAAGCGAGGCGATCACGGACTGCCCGGCGAGGATGCGGGTGATGTCCTCGCGCATTTCCGCGGCCGACTGGTAGCGGGCCGCGGGATCCTTGGCGAGGGCCTTCAGGACGACGGCGTCCATCGCCGGGGTGACCTCGGGGTCGAGGCGGGACGGCGGGACCGGCTGTTCACGGACGTGCTGGTAGGCGACCGAGACCGGCGAGTCACCCTGGAAGGGCGGTCGCCCGACGAGCAGCTCGTAGAGCAGGCAGCCACAGGAATAGACGTCGGAGCGGGCGTCCACGGTCTCGCCGCGGGCCTGCTCGGGCGACAGGTACTGGGCTGTGCCGATCACGGCCGCGGTCTGGGTCATCGTCGACGAGGTGTCGGAGACGGCCCGGGCGATGCCGAAGTCCATGACCTTGACCAGGCCGGACGTGGTGAGCATGACGTTGGCCGGCTTGATGTCCCGGTGCACGATGCCGGCCTTGTGGCTGAAGCTGAGCGCGTCGAGGACGCCCTGGGCGAACTCGAGCGCCCGCTCGGGCAGGATGGGGCGGCCCTCGCGCAGGACGTCCCTCAGGGTGCGTCCTTCGACGAGCTCCATGACGATGTAGGGCACCGAGACGCCGGTCGGAGGGTCGATCTCCTCGCCGGTGTCGTAGACCGAGACGATGTTGGGGTGGTTGAGGCCGGCCGCAGCCTGGGCCTCCCGCCGGAACCGGGCCTGGAAGGTGGAGTCGAACGCCAGGTCGACGCGCAACTCCTTGACGGCGACGTCGCGCCCGAGCCGGGTGTCGCGGGCCCGTCGCACCTGGGCCATGCCGCCCCGGCCGATGATCTCTTCCATGACGTAGCGACCGCCGAGGGTCCTCGGTTGGTCGCTCATGGGGTTCGTCCTTCCGGCCTGCCTGTCGTGCGTGCCGTCACTGCACGCCCGGCGCTTCCCATCATCGCATGGCCTCGATCACGGCACGGGCGATGGGGGCGGCGTACCGACCCCCGGAGATCTCGCTGCCGTCCACGCCGGCGTCCTGCACGAACACCGCAACGGCCACCTGTGGGTCCTCGGCCCAGGCCACGAACCACGCGTAGGGAGCGCGGGCGCCGTCGGTGAGCGCCGTGCCCGTCTTGCCGCCGATGCGGACGCCGCTGATCTGGGCCCGCGTGCCCGTGCCGCTCTCGACGACGTTGACCATCATGTCCTGCAGGACGAGCGCGTTCGGCCTGGTCATGGGCGTGGCCAGCGTCCGCGGGTTCCGCGAGCTGATCACGTTGAGGTCGGCGCCGCGCACGCGGCTCACCAGGTAGGGCTCCATGAGGACGCCGTCGTTCGCGATGCCGGCGGCGACCATCGCCATCTGGAGGGGCGACGCGGCGACGTCGAACTGGCCGATCGAGCTCATCATGAGCTGGGCCTCGTCGAGTTCTCCGGGGAAGCGGCTGGCCACGCCGGACAGCTCGGACAGCTGGGGGGAGCCGAAGCCGAACTTCTCGGCCTGCTGCCGGACGGCCTGCGCGCCGACCTCGGAGCCGAGGTTGGCGAAGGCCGTGTTGCAGGACACTTCGAGCGCCTGGGCGAGCGTGATGGACGTGCCCCCGCAGCTGCCGGCGTTGCGCAGCACCGCGGTGGAGCCCGGAAGCTGAATGCTGGCCGGCGAGTCGATCATCGAGCTGGCGGTCATGCCGGAGTCGAGGGCGGCGGCGGCGACGACGAGCTTGAACGTCGAGCCGGGCGGGTAGATCTCGCGCGCGGCACGGTTCGCCATCGGTGCGTCCTCGTCCGCGACGAGTTCCTCCCAGGCGGCCTTGGAAGCGTCCAGGTCGTGGGTCGCGAGGTCGTTGGGGTCGAAGCTGGGGGAGCTCACCAGAGCCTTGACCGCCCCGGTGGAGTAGTCGAGGGCGACCACGGCTCCCGGCCGGTTGCCGAGGGCCCGCCCTGCCGCCTGCTGTGCGGCGGCGTCCAGGGTGGTCTCGATGGAGGCACCCTTCGGGCGGCTCCCGGTGGCGAGGTCGACCAACCGCGCCAGGAACTGGGCGTCGGACGTGCCGGCGAGCTGGGCGCTGTAGGCCTGTTCAAGCCCCGAGTGCCCGAACAGGAAGGTGTAGTAGCCGGTCACCGGAGCGTAGAGGCTGCCCTGGGGGTAGCTGCGCTGGAAGCCGTACCGGTCGTTGACGGCCTCGCTCGTGGCGATCGGCGTGTTGCCCACGAGGATGTCCCCGCGATCCGTGCCGAACTCGGCGTCGCGGACGCGGCGGTTGTTGGGGTGTGCGTTCAGGTCGGCGGTGCGGAACGCGTAGCTGTAGCTGGTGTTGACGAGCAGCGCCAGGAACATCACGAGCACCAGGCCCGTCACCTTGCGGATGGGGCCGTTCACCGGGAACCCCCCGCCTCGTCGGGCCGCGTGGCCAGGACCGTGGTCTCCTCGTCAGACGAAGGCGGGACGGCGATCGCCTCGGTCGGCTCGTCGCCGGTGAACCGGGCGGGGTCCGGCCGGGGGGCGGCAGGAGCGGGACCGGCGGGGGCTGCTGCGGCCGCAGGCACGGGCACGAGGGGGGCCGCGGTGACAGGGATGGACTGCGTGCTGTCGGCAGCCAGGGAGGCGTAGTCCTCGACGGCGGCGGGCGCGTGGGGTCGGCGCACCTGGTGAGTGATCGTCAGCATGAGGCCGAGCAGGACGTAGTTGGCCATCAGCGACGAGCCACCCTGCGAGACGAATGGGGTTGTCAGGCCGGTCAGGGGCAGGAGCCGTGTCACGCCACCCAGGATCACGAACACCTGCAGCGCGAACACGAACGCCAGGCCCGCCGCGAGGAGCTTGCCGAACGGCTCGGTGGCCGCCAGTGAGGCCCGCAGGACGCGCGCCACGATGATGCCGAACAGCAGCACCAGCGCCGCGAAGCCGAACAGGCCCAGTTCCTCCCCGAGCGCGGCCGCGATGAAGTCGTTCTTGGCCAGCGGCGTCAGGTACGGACGCCCGAGGCCCCACCCGGTTCCGAAGAGACCGCCGGTCGCGAACCCGAACTGCGCGCTGATCACCTGCAGGTTGCGGTCGTAGTTGGAGAACGGGTCCAGCCAGGACGAGAACCTCGTCTGTACGTGGTCGAACATGGTGTAGCCGCCGAAGCCCATGAGGATGATGAGGAGCACGCCGAGGATCGCCCAGCTGGGGCGCTCGGTGGCGGTGTAGAGCATCATGACGAACAGGCCGAAGAAGAGCAGCGTGGTGCCGAGGTCCTTCTGGAACACCAGGACGACGAGGCTCGCGCCCCACATCACCGCGATCGGGCCGAGGTCGCGCGGGCGGGGCAGGTCGATGCCGAGGAACCGGCCGCCGGCCAGCGTGAGGACGTCCTTCTTTTCGACCAGGTAGGAGGCGAAGGCGATCGACAGGACGATCTTGGCGATCTCGGAGGGCTGGAAGCCGAACTCGCCCACCCGGATCCAGATGCGCGCCCCGTTGTTCTCGTAGCCGATGAGCGGGAGGAGCGGCATCAGCAGGAGTCCCAGGCCGATGGCGAACCAGGTGTAGGTGAAGCGCTGCAGCCGCCGGTGGTCGCGCAGGAAGGTCACCACGGTCAGGAGGGCGGCGACCGAGGCCACGAGCCACACCATCTGAAGCTCCGCCGAGTGCATCACCGGGTCGGTGGACTGGTCGAGGCGGTAGATCATGGACAGGCCGAGCCCGTTGAGGAGGAACACCACGGGGAGGAGCAGCGGGTCGGCGTACGGCAGGCGCCACTTCGTGACCCCCCAGGCGACGAGTCCCAGCCCGAACCACACGCCGAGCGCGATCGGCCAGATCTCGGGGAGAGCGTCGTACTGGTTGAGGGCGGTGAGCAGGTACCCGGCTGCGCCGAGCGCGAGGGCGAACAGCATCATGAGGAACGAGACCCCGGTCCGCTTCCGGTAGACCACGACCTCGGTCACGTCAGCAGTCCTCCGTGCTCGTCACGGGGCCGCTCACCGGGCTCGGCTCTCCTGTCACGCCGGGATCGCCGGGGACGGTGGGGTCGGCTGGATCGGCGGGAACCGGCTCGACGGGAGGCTGGGTCGCCCGGGCGGCGCGCTGGGCGACGCAGGCGGCGGCCTTCGCGCTCAGCTCGGTCATGGTCGTCCGCGCGGCCGGCAGGCCGCCCACCGGGATCGTGGCTCGCACCTGATTGGCGTAATAGGGAGGCAGGTCGGCGACGCGGGTCGAGCCGGTGAGGACGACCTCCGAGAGCGGCAGGCCGAGAACGGTGTCCGGAACCCCCCGGTAGAGCGCGACGCTGTCGCCGTCGACCCCGATGAAGTACTGGGTCTGGGTGAACTGGTACCAGGTTGCGCCGCCCCCCGCCAGGGCCAGCAGCGGAATGAGGAAGCCCAGCGCCATGCGCAGCCACGCCGACGGGCGACGTCGCCCCTGGAGGGCGTAACGCTCCTCCTCGGTCAGGCCTGCGCGGGCGGCCGCGGGTGCGGGCCCGGACGCCGTCGCCTCGATCGTGAGCGTGTGTTCGGCGGTGGGAACCGCGGTGTACTCGGCGGCGCCGAGCACCCGGGCCTCAGTGGCCGGCCCGTCGATCTCGATGTCGGCGAGGACCATCGTGATGTTGTCGTGTCCGCCAGCGTCGTGAGCCAGCTTCACCAGCGCCGCGACGGTGTCGGCTCGGGACTCGGTGCCCATGGCCCCGGCGATCTGGGCGTCTGTGACGAGCCCGCACAGGCCGTCCGAGCACACGAGCAGGCGGTCGCGCGGCCGGAGGTCGGTCCAGGCGAGGTCGGGGGAGTGCGTGGGGGAGCCGTTGAGGACGCGCAGGATCAGCGAGCGGTGCGGGTGCTCCAGTGCCTCCTCCTCGGTGATCCGGCCGTCGTCCACGAGGGTCTGCACCCACGAGTGGTCGCGGGTCAGGCGTTCCAGGTGGCCGTCGCGGTACCGGTAGGCGCGGGAGTCCCCGATGTTGACCAGCGCGAGGGCGTCGTCGTGCAGCATGGCGCCGCACACGGTCGTCCCCATGCCCTCGAGTTCGGCGTCGTCCTCGACGAGCTCTGCGAGGGTGTCGTTCGCGCGTTGCAGCGCGCCAGCCAGCACGGCGAGCACAGCGTCGCTGCCGGAGTGAGGTGCTTCGGTGTCGCCGAGGTCGGTGGGTGCGGATTCGGTGGCCTCGGGTGCGGCCTCGGCTGCGGCCTCGGGTGCGGGCACGGCCGCGTCCTCGGGCGCGGCCTCGGGCGGCGCGGCCTCCGCGGCGGACGCCAGCCGCTCGGCCAGGCTTTCGTCGGTGCGCCGGAGTTCCCGGATGGCCACGGTGGAGGCCAGGTCTCCGGCCGCCGCCCCACCCATCCCGTCGGCCACCATGATCATGGTGGCCGACGCGTAGGCGGAGTCCTGGTTGGTCTTGCGGACCAGTCCGACTTCGGAGTGGGCTTCCAGCGCCCAGGTGAGAGCCATCAGCGGTCCAGAGCCAGCAGGGTCCGGCCGATGCGGAGGGTGTCGCTCGTGGTGAACGGCGCAGCCGAGGTGATGCGGTTCTCGTTGAGGTAGGTGCCGTTGGTCGAGCCCAGGTCCTCCACCCAGTAGCCGGTGGACATGCGGTAGATGCGGGCGTGCCGTGTCGACACGTAGTCGTCGTCGAGGATCAACTGGCAGTCGGCGCTTCGGCCGATCTGCAGGGAATCGCCCAGGTTCATCGTGAGGCCGGCCTGCTTGCCGCGGGTGATGCGCAGCGTGGTCGGAAGCGCCTCGCCCTTGCGTTGTTTGGGTGGGCGCTTGAGCGCGGGCGGCGGCGTGTCGAGCGGGACGCGCTCGGCGGCCACCTTCTTGCCGAACAGGTCGGTGCGGATGATGTTGCCCGCGAACAGGATGAACACCCACAACAGCGCCAGGAAGGCGAACTTCAGCGCGAGGACGAGGAGCTCAGACATCGCTGACCGGCGATCTCACGAGCAGGCGCGTGTTTCCCATCTCGATACGCGAGCCTTCCTGCAGGGCCGCGTTCGGCACGCGGCGGCCGTCGACGATGATCCCGTTGGTGGAGCCCATGTCCTCAATGGTGATGGTCGGATCATCGTCGGGGCCGGCGACCGAGACCCGGGCGTGCAGCCGCGAGATGCCGGGGTCGTTGATGCGCACGTCGGCGTCTGTCCCGCGGCCGAGCGTGAAGCCGGGCGGGGTGAGGGGGTGCCGGATGCCGTTGACCTCGAGCACCAGCGCGGCGCGCCGGATCGCCGTCTGGGTGGCCGGGGACGCGGTGGCGGCCACGGCCTGGCTGGTCACGGTGAACCTGCCGATCGGCAGCTCGGGGGACAGCTCGTAGGCGACCGTGATCGGGCCGTTGAAGACATAGCCGGCGTTGGCGGCGTACTCACGCAGTTGCGGGATGATCTCCCCGTTCAGCGTGCGCGAGTAGGGGGTCAGCCGGTCGTAGTCGTGACTCGAGAGCATCACCGTGAAGTCGTTGGGCACCAGCTTGCGCTCGCGCGACAGCAGGCGCGCCTCGGCGTCCAGCTCCTTCTGGAGGCGTGCCGTGATCTCCACGGGCTGGACGTCGCCCTTGAAGGCCCGTGCGAACGCGCCGTTGACGACGCCCTCCAGCTTGCGCTCGATGTCGTCGAAGACTCCCATGGCCCCCCTTCCGTGGTGCGTGGCTCCTCCGCGATGCGTGGACTCGGTGCGAAAGCCTACCCCCCCGGGCACGGCTCCCCCCTGTCCGGCGTCACACTTGCCGTCGGAGGACCGCGACGGCGTCCGGTCCGAGGCGGACCCCTCCGTCGCCGACGGCCACGTCCCCGACCGACGCGACGAGGACCGTCCGGGGCTCGTCGATCGTCACCGGGCCCGCGGACCGGGCGATGACTACGACCAACGGTCCGTGGGTCATCCTGAACCAGCCCTCGCCGTGGTCGGCGGTGACCGGGTGCCCGCCACCGGCGAGCAGTTCGGCGCGCAGGGCGATGAGGTCGCGGTGCCACGTGGCAACTGCGGCGTGCCGGGGGTCCTCCAGCTCGGCCCAGTCGAGCCGGGAGGCCTCGAACGTGGCCCGATCCTGGGGGTTCGGCACGACGAGATCGTCACCGTAGAGGTCCCGCCAGCCGTGCGTGGCGAACTCTTCGGTGCGGCCCGCCCGGATGAGCGCGCCGAGCTCCTCGTCGTGGTCGGTGAAGAACTGGAACGGCCGGTGGGTGCCCCACTCCTGGCCCTGGAAGAGCAGGGGCGTGAAAGGCCCCAGCAGGAGCAGTGCGGCGCCGGCGGCGACGGCGCCGGGGGTGATCCGGGTGTCCGGGCGGTCTCCGAGCCCGCGGTTGCCGACCTGGTCGTGGTTCTGGGTGAAGACCACGAATCGGCGCCGGTCGATCTCCTCGGGCACCGGCGCGCCCCACGGCCGTCCGCGGAACGTGGAGAACGAGCCGTCGTGCACGAAGACCCTCGTCAGGGCGTGGACGAGGGTCTCGGCGGCGCCGAAGTCGACGTAGTAGCCGAAGGTCTCGCCGGTCAGCCAGGAGTGCAGGGCGT
>CAZZGU010000092.1:9096-9366 GCA_964653755.1 uncultured Nigerium sp.
ACTGCGCGTCCATCCCGAGGCCGCCCTCTTCGAGGGGGGTGATCGTGCGCGGGTCGTTGAGGTCGGACTCCGCCACCAGGGACGCCGGGCGGCCCAGTTCGGCTGCGAGGTCGTCCACCGCGGCCGACAACTCGGCCAGGATGTGGGGCTCGGAGTCGTCCAGGAGCGCGTGCACGGCGTCGAGGCGCAGGACGTCGACGTGGTAATCGCGGATCCACTGGCGGGCGTTGTCGACGATGAACGCACGGACGCCCTCACAGTGGTCGTCGT
>CAZZGU010000093.1:0-2790 GCA_964653755.1 uncultured Nigerium sp.
ACGCCTACAACGTCGGCAAGGCCGCCCAGAACGGCGGCGGCCTGCTGTTCAGCACCGGCAACTACGCCGGTGACGTCATGAACTTCAACCTGGCGCGTGACCGCCTCGTCGCCGAGGGCATCGACACGCGGAACGTCTACGTGACCGACGACGTGGCCAGCGCTCCTGTCAGCGAGCTCCACAAGAGGCGCGGCATCGCCGGTGACTTCGTGGTCTTCAAGGTCGCGGGTGCGGCCGCGGATGCCGGCCTCTCCCTCGACGAGGTGGAACGGCTGGCGATCAAGGCCAACGACCGCACCCGGACCATGGGGGTGGGCCTCGACGGCTGCACCATGCCGGGCGCCTCGGACGCGCTCTTCCACGTGCCGGCCGGCAAGATGGGCGTCGGACTGGGCATCCACGGCGAACCCGGCATCGCCGAGGAGGACCTTCCCCGCGCAGCCGTGCTCGCAGAACTGCTCCTGGACAAGGTGCTGGCCGAGGAACCGGAGGATTCCACGAAGCGAGTGGGCGCCATCCTCAACGGACTCGGCGCCACCAAGTACGAGGAGCTCTTCGTCGTCTGGAAGACCGTGTCCCGCCTGCTGCGCGAACGGGGCTACACCGTGGTCGACCCCGAGGTCGGCGAACTGGTGACCAGCCTCGACATGGCCGGCATCTCCCTCACGCTGGTCTACCTCGACGAGGAACTCGAGAACTACTGGACCGCTCCTGCCGACACGCCCGCCTACAAGAAGGGCGCCGCAGCATCGGCCGTAGGTCCCCGCCGCGAGGCCGTCGGCCAGGTTGAGGCAACGGCCGCAGTTCTGGCCGGCTCGCCCGCCTCACAGAGCGCCGCGGCCAGCGTGCTCGCCGGGCTGGAGAAGATGGCGGAAGCCATCCGCGAGGCCGAGCCCGAACTGGCCCGCATCGACGCCATCGCTGGAGACGGTGATCACGGCCGCGGAATGGTGAAGGGCGTCACGTTCGCGCTCGAGGCGGCGCGGCCCATGGCCGAGGCTCAGGCTGGCGTGGCGACGCTGCTCGCCGCGGCGGGTGACGCCTGGGCCGCCAAGGCCGGTGGCACTTCCGGCGTCCTGTGGGGCCAGGCGCTGCGCGCCGCTGGTGCCGTGATCGGCGACGAGGTCGAGTCGATCGACGGCGCGATGGTGGCACAGGCTGTGCGCGCGGGCGCGCAGATGATGCAGACCTTGGGAAAGGCGAGCCTGGGTGACAAGACGATGCTCGACGCCCTGTTGCCGTTCGCCGACGCGCTCGAGGCGGCCGTCGCGTCCGGGACGCAGTTGACGCAGGCCTGGTCGGAAGCGGCCGCGGTCGCCGAGCAGGCTGCCGAGGCGACAGCCGTCCTGCGTCCCAAGGTCGGGCGCGCGCGTCCGCTCGCCGAGCGCAGCGTCGGAACGCCCGATCCGGGCGCGGTGTCGCTCGCGATGTGCGCGCGCGTCGTCACACCCGCCCCCTGACGCCTGTGGCCCCGTGCCGCATCCCCCCGCGGCGCGGGGCGCAAGCCCCCTCTCGTCCCAAGGAGCCTGTTGTGACCCGACTGTTCAACGATCCGCTGGACTTCAGCGCCGACGTCCTGACCGGGATCGGCCACGCCTATCCGCGATACGTACGAACGCTGCCGGGCGGAGTGGTGCGCGCCACCGCCAGCCCGGCCGGCGAGGTCGCCGTGGTGACCGGGGGCGGTTCAGGGCACTTCCCGGCCTTCTCGGGGTGGGTCGGGCCCGGTCTGGCCCACGGAGCCGCGCAGGGCAACGTGTTCGCCTCGCCCTCGGCCTCGCAGGTCCTCGCCGTCTGCAAGGCCGCGGACAACGGGGGCGGCATCCTGTTGACGTTCGGCAACTACGCCGGTGACGTCCTCCACTTCGGGCAGGCCGCCGAGCAGTTGCGCGCGGAGGGTATCGACGTGCGCGTCGTCCCGGTCTCGGACGACGTGGCGTCCAACACACCCGACAAATCACGCGACCGGCGCGGGACCACCGGTGACCTCCCCGTCTTCAAGATCGCGGCAGCCGCCGCCGAACGCGGGCGCACCCTCGATGAGGTCGAGGCGATCGCCTGGCGCGCGAACGACCGGACGAGGTCCCTCGGCGTGGCTTTCGGTGGGTGCACCCTTCCGGGCGCCGGAGCGCCGCTCTTCACCGTGCCCGAGGGACAGATGAGCATCGGGCTCGGAGTGCACGGGGAGCCCGGCGTCCGCGAGGTGCCGATGGGCTCGTCGCGTGAGGTAGCCGGACTGCTGGTCGGTGCGGTGCTGTCCGAGGAACCCGCCCGGGTGCCGGGCCGCTACGAGGGACGGGCGATCGTCCTGCTCAACGGCCTGGGCACGGTCAAGTATGAGGAGCTGTACACCGTGTACGGCGAGGTCGCGCGCCTCCTGGACGAGGCGGGTGTCACCCCGGTGCTGCCCGAGGTGGGGGAGTTGATGTCCTCGCTGGACATGGCCGGTCTGTCGCTCACCGTCACCTTCCTGGACCCGGAACTCGAGGAGCTGTGGGCGGATCCGGTGGACACCATCTCGTTCCGGCGCGGGCGGGTGGAGGAGCGGCCCCAGCGCGAGGTGCTCGTGACGCCAGCCGCGTCCGGGCCCGAGACCCCCGCCGGATCACCTGAATCCCGCGGTCAGGCGGCTCACCTGGTCGAGGTGCTGGCGGTCATGGCGGAGACGGCCGCCCTGCACGAGCCGGAACTGGGCCGGATCGACGCCATCGCCGGTGACGGCGACCACGGACAGGGAATGGTCCTGGGCTCCAGCGGCGCCCTCAAGGCTGCGCGCTCCGCTCTCAAGGC
>CAZZGU010000093.1:2800-9293 GCA_964653755.1 uncultured Nigerium sp.
GGGGCCGGCGCGTCAACGCTCCTGTTGATCGCGGGGGCGCAGTGGTCCGAGAGCGCCGGGGGCACGTCCGGTGCGTTGTGGGGCGGTGCGCTCACCGCGGTCGGCGGCGCCTTCAGCGACACGGTCGTGACGGACGCCGGCGGCGTGGTCCGTGCGGTCACTGCCGGGATCGATGCCGTGCTCCGTCTGGGCGGGGCCGAACCCGGGGACAAGACCATGGTCGACGCCATGGTCCCCTTCCGTGACACGCTGACGGCATCCTTCGAGGGGGGGCAGGGGCTTGCCGCGGCCTGGTCCGAGGCGGTGGCGGCAGCGGACGCAGGGGCTCGCGCCACTTCGGAGATCGTGGCCCGGCGGGGGCGCTCGCGGGTGCTGGGTGCGAAGTCGTTGGGCACACCCGATCCCGGGGCGCTGTCGTTCGCTCTGCTCATGGACGCGGTGCTCAACTCCGGCCTCCTCGACGACTGCTGAGCGGGAGCCGGAACAAACCACAGGAAAGGAAGCAGGACATGGGATATCGCATCGTGGTCGGCGCCGACGACGCCGGACTGGAGTACAAGGAGATCCTCAAGGCGGATCTTGAGAAGGACCCGCGCGTCGACGAGGTCATCGACGTCGGCGTCCACGCCGGGGAGCACACCGCCTACCCCCACGTCGGCGTGGCGGCCGGGCGCCTGATCGCCGAGGGCAAGGCCGATCGTGGCCTGCTGGTCTGCGGCACCGGGATGGGAGTCGCGATGGCGGCCAACAAGGTCCCCGGGATCCGCGCCTCCGTGGCGCACGACTCCTTCTCGGTCGAGCGGCTGGTCCTGTCGAACGACGCCCAGGTGCTGACGTTCGGCGCGCGCGTGGTCGGGATCGAGCTGGCCCGTCGGCTCGCGCGGGAGTGGCTGGGCTACACCTTCGACCCGAGCTCGGCGTCGGCCGAGAAGGTCGCGGTCTTCGCCCAGTACGAGCAGACCGACGCCGGCGAGGGCGAGGCGGTCGGCAGCTGTTGAGCGTCGCCGCGGCCCGGCCGGAGCGGCAGACGTTCGCACCCGCGGGAGGAACGTCATGCTGATCGCGGTCAGCCTGAAGCTCTACTTCGATCACGCGCGCACGCTCGACTACTGTCGGGCCGCAGCTGACCTGGCAAGGCAGATCCCGGAAGTCAGGGGCGGGACGGTCGTCCTGGCCGTCCTGCCCTCCTTCCTTTCGATCCCGGGCGCGGCGGAGGTGTTCGCCGGCACCCCGGTCCGCCTGGGCGCGCAGGACCTGGGCCCGTTCGACCGGGGTCCCTACACGGGCGAGGTGAGCGGCACCGACCTGCGGGACTTCGGCTGTTCCGTGGTCGAGGTCGGGCACACCGAGCGGCGGCGCCTCTTCGGCGAGGATGATGTCATGGTGGCGGCCAAGGTCGCCGCTGCGGTGCGCAACGGGCTCGTTCCCCTGCTCTGCGTCGGCGAGGAGGCTCCCGGGGATCCCGATGATGCCGCGCGGCAGTGCGCGGCACAGGTGGCCTCGGCCACGGCCGGGCGCGTCGACCCCGAATTGTGGATCGGCTACGAGCCGGTGTGGGCCATCGGGGCGTCCGAGCCGGCTCCCGCGGCCCACGTCCGCGCGGTGTGCGCCCGCCTAAGGGAGTTGACCCGCGAATGCGCCGACCGCGTCCGGATCCTCTACGGCGGCAGCGCCGGTCCGGGCCTGCTGGCGCAACTCGAGGGGCAGGTCGACGGCCTCTTCCTCGGCCGCTTCGCCCATGACCCGGAGGCGCTCAGGAGCGTCCTGGTGGAGGCGGCGGCCCTCGCGAGGGGTAGCCGGCCGTAGCGGCTGTCAGGGGGTCACGGTGAGCGGCCCGATCGGCTGCCAACCCGGGGTGTCGCCCTCCACAATGACCAGCTGGGGTGTCCTGACCAGGGCCTCCCGCATCCGCGCCCACGAACCTGTGTGGTGGGGTGCGACGTTGTGGGCCTCCACGGCAGCCCGGTCCGCCCAGGCCTCCTGCAGGTGGAACTGGTGGGGGTCGTCCACACTGCGGGCCCAGTCGTACCAGAGGCACCCGGCCTCGGCGCGACTGCCGGCAGTCAACTCTTCGGTAATGTCCAGCCAGCGGTCCGCCAGTTCGGGGCGCACGTCGAATCTGCAGTTGATGATGATCATGGCGCCAGAGTAGGGCTCCGACCCCTCATGACACGAGCAGTCCGTGCGTGAGCGGAAGGTCCGCGAGCGACTCCAGCGTCACCCACCGGACCTCGGCCGCGTCGTCCCCGGCAGCCAGCGTCCCGCCGAGCGGCGTCGCCGCGAAGTCGTGGATCTCGTAGACCGTCCCCTCGTGCTCCACCCGGACCTGCCCCAATTCTTCACCCACCTCGACCACCAACCCGGTTTCCTCCAGTACTTCCCGGGCCGCGGCCTCGGGGAGCGACTCGCCGTCCTCGACGCGCCCGCCCGGGACCGACCACAGCCCGGTCGCCGGTCCGCGCCCCCGACGGACGAGCACGATCGAGGAGTCCACGACGATGACGGCGCTGGCCGCCAGAATTGATCCCCGCACGCCACCATCCTCGCGCAACACCCAAGCTCAGCGGGCCTTGCCGGACGGGGACGCTCCGGGCACGCTGGGAGTCAGATGCGGAGGGAACACGGGTGGAAGTTCTGGTCTTTGTGGCTGTGGTGGGCGGAGCGCTGCTCGCGTTCGGGGCCCTGTGGCTCCACCGGCGGCGCCGCGCGTTGACCGAGGGCGCCGGCTGGGACGAGCCGTGGGTCCCTGAGACTCCGCAGCCGGACGTTGCCGAGGACCTTCCCAAGGTCGTCCTCGATCGGGACTTTCTGCTTCAGCGCCCACGCACCTTCGACCCCGACGCCTGGGACGACAGCCCCGACCACAGCCCAGTCGAGCGGGCCTCGGACTGGGCCGGCGCGGCGCCGAGGACGGAGGTCTCGGACGCGACAGCCCCGCCGGTGGTCGACCGCGACTTCCTGGAGTCGCTGCGTCGTCGCCGCGAGTCAGCACTCGACGAGGAGTGGCCCGACTGAGCCCGATCAGTGCCGCCGAATGCACAATGCGGAGGATCGCGCAGCATAGTCCCTGCGCGATCTTCCGCATTGTCTAGCATCAGGGCATGTCGACCGTCACGCTTGTCATCTTCGGTGCCTCTGGCGATCTCACCCGCCGCCTCCTGCTGCCCGGGCTGGGCACCCTGCTCAAGGCGTCGCCCGACCTTGCGGTGAAGCTGGTGGGCGCCTCTGACGCGGCCCTCGACGCCGAGGACTGGCGCACTCTCGTCCGGGAGGCTCTCGACGAGGGCGGCTGCGTCCCGCAGCGCGCCGCCGATCTGGCCGACGCCTCCCGCTACGTGCAGCTCGACGTGACGGACGCCGACGCCATGCGAGCCCTCATCGACTCGTGTGGCGAACCCGTGGTGCTCTACTTCGCGCTTCCGCCGGCCGTGACCGTACGGGCCTGCGAGGTTCTGGCCCGGATCGAGCTTCCCGCCAACCTGCGTCTGGGCATCGAGAAGCCCTTCGGCAGCGACCTCGCCGGCGCGCGCCGTTTCAACGAACTGCTCCGACGCATCGTGAACGAGGACCAGATCTTCCGCGTCGACCACTACCTAGGCAAGGCAACCGTCCTGAACCTGCTGGGGTTGCGGTTCACCAACCGCATCTTCGAACCCGTCTGGAACGCCCACAACGTCGAGCGCATCGAGATCGTCTCCGACGAGGCGCTCGCTCTCGAGGGGCGAGCCGGGTACTACGACAAGGCGGGTGCCCTGAAGGACATGATCCAGAGCCACCTGCTCCTCGTGCTGGCCCTCGTCGCGATGGAGGCCCCCAACCGCATCGACGCCCTCGAGTTGCGTGACCTGATGGCGCACGCGCTCCGCGCGACCCGGCTGTGGCAGGACGACCCGGCGGCGAGCTCACGGAGGGCCCGCTACACCGAGGGCACCATCGCAGGACGCCCGATCCCTGCTTACGTCGACGAGCCCGGCGTCGAGGAGGCCCGCGGCACCGAGACCCTCGCAGAGGTCACCGTCGAGGTGAACAACCCGCGCTGGGCAGGAGTCCCCATCCGGCTGCGGAGCGGGAAGGCGCTGGGTGACGGCTACCGCGGCATCACGGTCGTGTTCCGGCCGGTGCACCAGCCGAGCGGGTTCACGAACGACGCGCCGCGCAACGTGCTCTCCATCGGCATGACCCCCGAGTTCCTGCGGTTGCAGATCTCGACGAACGGCGAGGGGGAGAAGTGGGATCTCGAACCCACGGTCTTCGCTGCGGCCCTGGGCGACAGCCCGGTTCGGCCCTACGGAGAGATCCTGCACGGCATCCTGAGCGGAGACCCGCTGCTCTCGGTGCGGGGCGACGTCGCCGAGGAGTGCTGGCGCATCCTGACCCCGGTGACGGAGGCCTGGCGGGACGGGCTGGTGCCGCTCGACGAGTATCGCGCCGGGTCCTCAGGCCCCGCCCAGTGGACCTGACCGTCCGCGTCCGCCCACGCTAGGGTGGGGTCGGCGGAGCCGAACAGGGGCGGCCGAGACGGGAGCGAGTGCCGTGGCCATCGTTGCGTTGCCGGTCGATCAGAGGATCATCGACATCGATTCGCGCCGCTTCGCCTCGATCGAAAAGGCGCTGGTCGAGCTCGTCACCAACAGCGACGACAGCTACTCCCGGCTGGAGCAGCTGGGGACGCCGGCCGAGGGCACCATCACCGTCGGCTACGAGCGCCACGACAACGGCGCCGTCCTCACCGTGACGGACCAGGCCGAAGGCATGGATCTCGGCCGTCTCGAGTCGATCCTCTCCTACGGTGGCGCGCACAGCCAGCTGTCGCGGGGGAAGGCGTCCGGCCGCGGCTACTTCGGGCGAGGCCTCAAGCAGGCTGTGTTCGGGCTGGGGTACGGCTGGATCGAGTCCGTCCAGGACGCCACCTTCAGCCGCGTCGACCTGTTCCGCACCGAGCAGGGCAGCTATGTCTACGACGACCAGGGCGGCAGCCGTCCCGCCACGGACGGCGACCGCGAGCGTCTGGATCTCCCCCGGGGGAGCAACGGCACGCGGGTGACCGTGGTCGTCGACAACCCCCTGGTGACGCTGCCGTACGTCCGGTCGCTGGCTTCTGCGCTGGCCCACAACATCTACCTGCGCGACGTCCTGCGGCGCCGGACCGTGGGGCTCGTCCACGCGAACCTCCCGCGCAGGCGCCGGACGGTGGTCAGGCTGGCCTACGAGGAGCCGGAGTCCACCCTGCTGCTGGGTCCCGATGCCCCGGGCTACTTCACCTTCGAGGGACGCGGTCACGAGTTCGAGCTCACGGTGCGCAAGGCGGTGTCCGCGGAGCTGGTCCTCAAGGGCGACGAGCGCACCAACGGCCTGCTGGTCGTGTCGGGCACCGCCGTCCTGGACTGCCAGTTCTTCCGCTACGAGAACCAGCTCGGAACCGAGTACCTGTTCGGATCGGTCGTGTGTCCCGGCCTGGTCGCGATGCTGGCCTCGGGGCGGGCGGTGATCAGCGACGAGCGGGAGGGGCTCAACCTGAAGGAGCCGTTCGTCGCCGCCTTCGCGGCGGCCGTGAGCGAGATGGTCGGCCCCATCATCGAGAACGAGCGCCTGCGCCTGAGCCACGTCGACCACGCGTCCACGTCGAAACGCACCGAGGGTCTCATCGAGCAGGTCCTCAGCCGCATGAACCAGGTCGCAGTGGACGACCTCGGCATCGTGCTTCCCCCGGGGCCCGGCTCCGGGACCTACGGCCCCTTCCCGACCGGACGCCCCGCCGCGCTCCGCTTCACCACCCCCTTCTACTTCCGTCCGCCCCACCACGATTTCCGGGTCGCCCTGGTCGTCGACCGGGCGCGTCTGCTCGACGAGTCCGTGGTCTCGTTCACCTACGACCTCCCCGAGTCGATCACGGCCAGACCTGAGGTGCGCGAGGTCGTCGTCGCAGAACTGGGCGACGACGGCCGGATCGAGTGGACCCTGTCCGGCACCCAGGTCGGCGCCAAGGGCCGGGTGCGCGCGCGGTGTGGCCCCTACTCCGCGGAATGTGAGGTCGTGATCGGGGCGCGGGCCACCGGCGTCCGGCACCACGGACGCCCCGAGGGCACCCGGACGCCGGCGGTCTGGGACCAGGACAACTCTCGCGACATGTTCGTCGGCTACGAGCTGCGCAACCTCAGCAACGACATCGACCGGGCGGTCTACGACCCTGAGCAACGGCTGGTCCTCATCAACACCGAGGCCCCCACCGTGCGGCTCTACATCGACGGGCAGGGGCACTTCCGGGACTCGGCCCGGCTGCTCCTGGCCGAGCTCCTCCTCCTCCACAATGCCCGTGACCGTCACGCGGCCTTCCCCGGGCAGGGCCACGGCCTCGATCTCCATCACAGCGCCCTGATGCGCCCCATGGACCGCCAGGCCGTGCACGCAGCCCACCATGGGCGTGGAGTACCGCTTCGGCGGCAAGCTCACCCGGGAGGGGGAGAAAGCCACCATGCCCCTGAGCTTGCAGATG
>CAZZGU010000094.1:0-9250 GCA_964653755.1 uncultured Nigerium sp.
ATGCCGGCGTCGTTGGCGAGGCCTGCGACGTTCAACTCCGCCGCGCTTCGGGCGGCGAGCAGGCGCAGGAGTCGGGGCAAGTCGTCCAACCGTTGCAGTGCTGACACCTCGTGCGCGTCGCGTTCGGTGATGCGACGCACGTAGTTGTCGTACCAATCGGCCCGCCTCCGACCCATTGCGCGGGACAAGGCTTCGGGGTATCCCCCGGCGTAGGCCCGCTCGAGGTAGTCGGCCCGGGTCAGGTCGCTGCGATGACCCGTGACGGACTCACCGGCGAACATCGTGTCGATGAACGTCTCCCGACGCCCCGCCAGTTCGCCCTGGCTGAACCCGAACAACTCCACATCCTCGGCGCGGCCCGCCAGGCTGTCCTGCATGGCCGGCAGCCGAAGCAAGTTGGCCGAACCCGTCAGCAGGAACCGGCCCGGACGCGGATCGGCATCCACCACCATCTTCAAAGCGAGAATGAGTGCCGGCACCCGTTGGACCTCGTCGATGGCCAACAGTCCATCAGGGAACTGCCGCACGAACCCTGCCGGATCGAGTTCCGCGGCCGTTCGGGTCACCTCGTCGTCCAACGTCACCAACCGACCCTCACGTAGGGTGACCACTTGGGACGCGAGGGTTGACTTGCCCACCTGCCGCGCGCCCTGGACCACTACGATCCTCGTGTCATCCAGTGCCTCGAGGATCCGGGGCTTGAGGAAGCGTTCTCGCAGGGCAACCATGCCGCGATCCTACCTAACCGTTCGCCGATTCTCCCTGTAGGCATCGCCGATTCCCCTAACGCCGCTCGCCGATCTTCCAAGAGCGTCGCGATCAACGAGAACATCGCCGTGAATCCGGGCTGCCCAGAGCAAAGAGCACCACATCCCTGCCGGGGGAACACCCGAGTGCTGCCCCGTATTGCCCCGGCGCTTCATGAGGCGTGAACTACGAGTCTGCGGATCCTTCCGCCGCTCTGGTTGCTTGGCGTTCGGTCCGCCATCGGGTGAGCTCAGCTTGCCGTGCTTCTTTGTCCTGCACGATTAGCGCTCTGGACCTTCAACGACCTGGTTGAAGTTCTGGCTGATTTTGATGACGGCCTGGGCGAGGTCGTCGAGGCTCTTCTGCGCCACGTACTGCCTGTTCTTGTGAGCATTCCAGTCAAGGACGTACCTGCCAGTGTGACGATCCCCGACGGAATCTCGGAAAGTGATGGTGACGGTTGAGGACATCGCTTGACCGCTCTCCCATCGCCCAAGCGCATCATCCCAGATTGTGGCCCACTCCTCGCGGCTTCACGACGCCGAGTCTGTCACCTTCTCCGGGTCTGGCGAGACCTCGTGCCGGACGTCGGTTCTCGCTGGCGCGCTCAAGTCGAGCCGTAGTGCCTCGAGTTGCTCGGTCGTCGCCTCCGAGTAGTGTCGGCGGAGCAGTTCGAGCATGTCTTCCTGCCGGGGTTGGCCGAAGGTGAGCCGGTAAAGGGCGACGTCGCGCTTGATGTCCGCGAGACGGGTCTCGTCGATGCTCAACGGGTAGGGGGCGACGTGCCGCTCAATGCGGGCAGCACCGGGGTAAACCCAGTGCGGCGCGAACTCGCCCACGTTGTCGACCTCGTCCTGGGCGAGCTCATAGGCCACCCGCCAGGGGTTCGGTTCGTCGCTGGCCAGAATGGCCTCCGCGTGGCGGGCTGCGATGTTCAACCGGACCGCGTGGCCGTCGTACCGGTCGACTCGGCCTTCCCTCTGCTCGAAATCGATCGGGTTGGCGGGGGTGTTCCAGTGGAAGACCGCGTGGCTCCACCAGTGGAAGTCGACGCCCTCCTGCCCGACGCTGGTCGTGGCGAGCACGAAGGGCCAGAAGGGGCTGTTGAACGCCTGCCGGACCAGCGGTTGGCGGTTGCTCTCCTGGTTGTCGCGCCGGCCGCCGAACCTCAGCGCGAAGCGGGCCCAGAACTTGGGGCGTTGCTCCGGATGGTCAGGGTCGAACACCTCGTAGGACGCGCTGCGCAGTTCAAGGGCCGTCGCCACCATGCGCGCCAGCTCCAGGACGCCGGCGTCGTCCAGGTCGGGCGCCCCCTGACTGACCCAGAGGTGATGGACGTACTCGTCCAGCACCGCCTGCAGGTTGCCCCAGGCGCAGTACAGCAGCACCTTGCGCCAGTAGGGCACCTCGGGCGCCTGACCGGGGATCAGCTCGTCCAGCAGAAGCGTGGTTTCCGGACGGGAGAACAGCGTGCGGAGGGCGGAGGAGACTCGCGCAGCAGCAGACCAGAGGCCCAGCTTCGTGACGGCGGGTTGGTCCCACGCGACCCGCCGTAGGGCGCGGTAGGCGACGTTTCCGGGGCCATGGGCCGCCACGTGCGCGACCGACGCTCGCGTCTCGTCCGGGATTCGACGGTCCTGTTCGGCTCCGCGGATCTTGAGCGCCAAATCGACGTGGCGAGCCCGCAGATCTTTGTGCTCGTGGGTGGGCCCATCCTGGACCTCGGCGTCCGCAGGCTGTTCGGCGCGGTCGTCGTCTCCGTCCGACGCTCCGCCCACGGCGTTCTGCACGTCCTCGAGAGTGAGCCCGTCGGGGTACGAGTCGGGCCGGCGTAGCGCCTCGAACCAGTGCGTCGCTGCCGGGCCGAGCGGTTCGGCGTCCGGCTCCTCGGGGTGCTCTGCCCGCAGGTGTTCGACCTCGTCGGCGATCAGGTCGGTGGGATTGAGGGCACGGCCGGCAACACCCCGATGGAACTCGGGGCTGCGCGGATCGGCGAGCGCTGCGAGGCCGGGCATCGGCCAGAAGAGAGCGAGGGTGGACATGGACGAGGGGCGGTCGCGGTCGCCCTCGCGGTCGAGGCGGTAAGCCAAGCGGCTCCGTCTGCTGTTGCGTTCTCGGAGCCGATCTTCTGCAGTGGTGCCGAGCTTGTCTCCCGCGCCCAGGCGGTCAGCCTCGTAGCTCAAGAGGGAGGCCACCGCGGTGGGGGTGGCGGTCCATGACGAGAAGATCAGATGCTTGCTGACCGACTGGGCGAACGGCTCGGCAAAGGGGCCTCCCGGCTCGAGGTACGGCAATGACGGGGGCACCCAGAGCAGTTTCCACCAGCCTGCCTCGATCGTGGACGCCGCGAGGGCCCGCAGGCGTGAGTTGCCGAGGCTGATGGGGGCGTACTGTCGGACCGCCTCGAAGTCAATGCGCTGGGTGCGGTCGAGGAGTGCCTGGGCGGACGCGGCTCGTTCGGGGTCTTTGAGTGCTTCGCGGACGCGGTCGGCGATCTGGTAGCCGTCCATGAAGTTGATGAAGTAGGGCGCGGACTTCCAGTACTCGATCGAGAACGGTGCCTTCACCTGCCGAGCCAACTGCTTGAGGGCGACGAACCCCAGGATGTCGTCCTGGGGCGGCGTCCCGAGCTCGGTCAGGCGTTCCTCTGTCATCTGCGCGGTGACGCTGCGCGGCCGCTCTGTGCGGGTCATGACCTGTAGGAGTTGGTATCGCACGGTGTCGGTGAGGTCGGACGCAGCCTGGCCTGTGACCACCGCCGTCCGGTAGTCGCTGAGGGCGTCCGCGACGCGACGCACCGTGCCGACCTCGTCACCGTTCGCGAGGAACTTCACCACCTCGAGGAAGTCGCGGTGGTGGTCGTCGCCCACCGTCGCTTCCTCGGCGTAGGTGAACGGCTTGAAGGGAGTCGCTGACAGCAGCAACACCTTGGCCCGGTGGTCGGAGGCGTCGTCGCGGTACTCGAATAGGGGGCGGGCCAGGTTGCCGGTGTCAGTCTCCTTGTCCAGCAACTCCCGGAATCTTTGGAACTCGTCGAGGATCACCAGGTCGGGGGTGAGGAGTTGAATACTCGTGCGGGCGAGCACTGCACGAAGGCTGCCCACCAGCGGCCACGTGCGCTTGCCGGGCTCCTCAATGTGGCTGAAGTTCGCCAGAAGATCCTCGAACTCGTCGAGCAAGCCCTCTTCCCGAGCGGCCATCAGGAACGCTGCCGAGATGGCGGTGTCGATCACATCACCTTGACCTCGCTGGGCAGCAGCAGCCTTGAGCTCAGCACGGAGACACGCGACGCGATCACTCAGTCCATATTCCTTCGTCAGGCTTCCGCGGAGGATTCGATAGGCGTTGTGCTTGCGGCCCTTCTCGGACAGGTGAAGATGCTCCTCGAGCAGGAGGAAAATCATCGCTCGCTCCTCCGCCGTCCCTGACGACCAGCCCTTGCTGAACGAAGTGCCCGGTGTGAACGACACCAGGTTGATCGGCTTGGTAAAGCGGCCCGTGCCAGGCAGAGAGAACTTGAGGGAGTGCTTTGCCATCAGTGTGAGGCGGCTGGCGATGCCGTGGTGGACGTCGCCGGTCACGTTGAGTTTGCGCAAGTTCTGGTGGGCCAGATCGAGGTTGGAGCAGACGTAGACGATGTCGATACGGTCGACCGCGTCGGTGTGCTGAAGCTCCTCGATGGTGCGTGCAATGACGCCCCGCGCCACGATCGTCTTGCCCAGACCGGTCTCATCGGCCACCAGGAAGCGGTCGGTGGGGTCGGTGCCGTAGAACCGGTCGATGACGTGTTCGACGGTATTGCGCTGGAACCCTGTCAAACCCCTGAGAACAGGCGCGGCGTTGAACGCTTCCGGCTGGGTCACCTTCTCTCCTTCAGACTGCTCATCGCGCTGGTGATGGCCGACCAGAACGCGTCGAACCCGTCCGGCAGAATCCGGCGTCCGGCGTCCGTCGCCTGCAGACGAGACACCAGCCGGTCGAGGTCGACCAGCGACTCCGGCCTGTCGGCCAGAGCACCGAGGACCAGTTCGAAGACGCCGGTGCTGCCGCCCAGCCGGGCACCCCACGCCGTCGATTGGGCGTCGGGGTCTGCACCTGCGGCCCACAGAGCGGCCGGGTCTCCGAGGCCGAGCAGCAGCGCCAGGAAGCGCAGGAACTTCTCGCGGGTGTTGACCTGGCGAGCGAGCACCTCGTCCAGCCGGCCCGGGGGGTCGTTCTCCAGGGGGGCGTGAATGACCGTGCTCAGCGTGAGCCCTGAGCGGTCGGTGACCTGCAATGTCACGAAGGGCGTGACGTCCGGAAGGGGGACGCCAGCGAACCGAACGTCACACGGCGCCGAGTCCGTCGTGGTGTGACTGACGCCGGGACGCGTCAGGAGCCCGAGAGAGACGGAGTGTCCCGCGGGGACGCTCAGCACAGCGTCGCTCGTGAGGTGCAGCAGGTACCCGCGCTCCCCCGGCTCGACCCGGATCCGGCAGGGGACGGCAGCCAGGTTCCGCAGGACGTTCTCCAGCCGACGGAGAGCCTCGTCCTCGGGCGGGGAGGCCCCGTCTCCGGGCGGGTACGGCTGCAGGAGGTCACGGAAGGTCGGGTTCTTTCCGTCGCCGAGGTTCATCAGCGTGCCGACGCCCAGGTTGGTTGATCGACCCACCAACTCGACGACGAACTCGACGTTGCCCTCGTAGGCGGCCGAGGTCGCGTTCGCGGAGCCGACGAAGACGTGGGCCTCCCCCCGGTTGCGCTCAGCGATGGTGATCTTCGCGTGCAGGCCGGTGAGCTCGGACGCCACCACTGGCGCCTCCTGTGCACTGTCGGTCTCGGAATCGCCCGGTGAACCCAACCCGGCCAGCGGGTCGAGAACGAAGACCGCGTCGCCCCCTGGACGCCGGAGCCGGCCGATGAACCGGGGATCCAGCGGTGCCAGGTCCTCGTTTCGGGACACGATCGCCACGTCTTTGGTGTTTCCCGCCGTGACGCGCGTGATGCCTTCCTCGTTGCAGAACGGCGAAACGACCAGGTGTCGGGAGCCGCTGAAGTCCGGGCTCGGCGCGAGTCGAGGGACCCCGAACGCGTGGAAGCGCACCTCGCTGACATGCTCGGGCAGCGTCCACCGCACCCGGGACGCACGATCAGCCAAGTCGAGGATGCGGGCGCGGCGGTCTTCCTGCAGGGGCGTCACTGCCCAACCGGGCAGGTGCCGCAGGAAGGCAGCCAGGGGCTTGTTGGCCGCTCGCGGCTTGTCGTCCAGAACGCCATCGAGGCTGACCACGGCGTCCCACGCGTGGCTGTCGACGAGGTTGCGGGTCGAGCACAGCAGGCGGTAGGCGTCCGGGAGATCCGGCGCGACGTACCGCAGGAACCAGACCTTCGGGTGGAACAGGAAGCCAGGCCGCGGACGGCGCACCGGGTGAACCATCGGCTCCAGGAAGGCCATCAGATCGGACGCCTGACCGGGAACCGCGATCTGGCCGGCTTGGCAGAAGATGTCGAGCCGGTCAGCGCAGGAGCGCACTGCCTGCAGCGCGGCGATCGGGTCGGGCCGGGTCCGCAGTTCGTGGGAGGCGAACGCCAAAGGGGGCACGAGCGCGGTCCCGAGGTGCAGCGTGAACGTCGTCGCCACCGCAGCCTCGAGCTGATAGCCAACCGGGGGGCGCAGTTGGTCCAACAGGACGACGCGGCCGTCGGGCTCAAGCACGGGACACTCCCTGATGGATGTCGGTGACGATGGCCTTGACGGTGGGCCAGCGGAAGTCGAGGCCGCTGCCGCCACCACCGCCCCAAAGCGCAAGGAGTTTCGGGTTCGACAGGCGCGCCTGGCCGCGCTTGACCGACCTCTCGCGTTCGGCGACCAACTGCCGAACCGCCGGGGCGGCGTCCAGTGCCTCGGCGGCGGAACCGTCCAGGACGGCCCTGCCCCAGGCCTGGACGAACACCTCGGTCCTGGAGGACACGCGCTCGTTCTGACGTCGAACGAACGACCAGAACGCGGCTTGGTCCCACGCGTCAAGCAAGTGGCGCTCGTCGTCCACCGACCGGGCCCACGCCTGGAAAGCTCCCCGATGGAGGTCGACGGCGTCGGTCACCGCGTTGAAGCCTGCGCCCTCGTAAGCCTCGGCCACCTGGACGCCGTAGAGTCGCGTGGCACCCTCCATGACCAGCGAGAACAGGTGGGCGTGCCTCAGCACCTCTGCGGCCGGCCCGGACGCCGTTGCGCACGCCGCGTCCCGCCATGGGTACCGGCTCTGCTTGTCGGGGGCGTGATCGGCGGCCACCAGGTGGGCGAGCATGGTGCCCGGGACGTTCTCGAGAATGCGCTCACGTAGCCAGGCCGCTTCCGGCGCAGTCAGCGTGAGCCCTCCCTCAACCGTCCGCGGGAACCCGTCGGGAGCCGAGGGTGTGGTCGGGTGCCAGTCGCTGGGCGCACGCGCCGCCAGTTCGTCGGCCGCGTCGCGTCGCTGCCGATCGGAGGAGAGGCCCTCGGGTGCGACGTCCCGGCGAAGGATGCCCCACGTCAGCAGACCGTTCCAGTAGATCGCCGACGGAAGGGTCTTCACCTTGGCGCCCCTCTGGGCGCCGATCACGCCTGACTGACCAGGCATCGCCCGCAGCGTCTCCACTAAAATCCGCTCGATGTTCTCGGCGTGCTCACGGAGCTGAGCACCGGACCTTCCGGGCCTGGCCGCCGCCTGATACGACCACGGCACCAGCAGGAAGTAGCGCGCCCTGGTCTGGATCGTGGACGTGCCCGGGAACAACGCGTTGCTGAACACGTCGCGGATCTGGCCCACGCCAAGCTCGTCGAGCGTCCCCTTCTCGGAGAACAAGGCGATCAGCTCACGCACCCGGCGCTGCTCGTCGGCGGATGTGTCGAGCCACGCGATGGTCGACGTCACAGCCGCTCACTCCGAGTGCGAGCTTGTTGACACATCAGCAGCCCCAGCCGGAGTTCATGGAGGCGACTTTGCCTGCCGAGTCGAGGACGAAGGTGATGTCGACGGTATCGCCGGCAAACGCCTCAATGGACGAGCCTTCGCGCCACACGGAGAAGATGTCGTCGGCTCGGTACTTCGCCTCGACGGTCGCGCCAGGGGTGCCGATGGTGATGCCCTTGGGCGGCACCACTGTCGGGAACGTCTTGGCGGACAGTGTTGGGTCGTACTTCCACCCCGAGATGCCGCCGGCTTCCCAGGTGGCTCCTGATCCTTCGTCGACGAATCGCGTCTCAAGGGAAAAGACGGCGAGATCACCCCATCGCCGTTCCGTCAGAACCGAAGCCTCTGGGCTGCACGTCGCGGAGCGCTGACTGTCGGGGCTCCCCAGCACTTCGGTGAGCAACTTGATCTCCTCAGGGCCCTGGCGGCCGCGCATGGTGCCACCGATGACCAGTCCGCCCCCCTCCTTGAGCCCTATACTCGCCGCCGGACGACCTTGGGTCACAGTGAGCTCCACCTCGTAGCGGGCCTGGCCGGTGAACTCGTTGAGAATGCCGACGATGGAGGTGACCAAGAAGGCAGGCGCCGCACCGACAGCTGCCAGCAGGAACCGGCCGAGCGGGCTCAGGTCGGCCGCCGTTCCCGCGCAAGAGAAGAACGCACGAGCGAAGGCACCTACGGCATCGCCGTCCACCCGCTCCCGGAGCGCCTGATTGGTCTCGACGATGTCGGTCAGGCACTGAAGGCCTTCGAGTTCTGCCACAGTGGTGATCCCCAGCGTGTCAAGCGTCTTGGCCAGGATGGCCATCAGCAGCAGGGCCGGGTACTGCTCGAGTTCCAGGGCCACGGAACTGGGGGCGCCCTTGAACACGAAGCTGGCTTGCGCACCAGGGAACGCCGCCGCGTACCGACCGCTGCCGATGAACCCCAGCGCCCGGGCGAACACGATCACCCCGGCCGTGCCCACACCGGCCTCGGTGGCCTCCGTCGAGCCATCAACGCGTGGCTGAGTGTTGATCCGGAACGGCATCGCGGACCTCGGAGACGCACGCACGACCAGGTTCCCGCCTCTCTCCTCGACACACAGGTGGGTAGCTGGCGTCGAGACGATGTCGTACTTCGTGTTTCCAACCGTCGCCTGCTTGTCCACGCAGTCGGGAGCCGGGAACTCCAACCCCAGCCCCTGCATCACCGCCGTGCGCACCTCCCCGAGCACTGCACCCAAATCAATGCCCAGCACCTGAAAACCGGTGAAGTGGTCGACCGACACCGTGTAGGTGCCTGCCACTGGGTCGAAGGTCCCTGATGAGAAGGACTCGCCGCCGGCGTCGACGGCTGAGACGAACATCCAGTACTGCTCCGCCAACCGTTCGGATGCCACGCCTGCCGCTTGCACCGGGAGCGTCAGCGTCACCGACTCCTGGGGCTGCGCCCCGTCCGCCAGCGTGACCGACACCGTCTCTGACAGCGGCACCGTGCCCTCACCCGGCGGCGGTGAGACCGGTTCGACGCGCACCGTCGCCTGCGTCCCGGGCGGCGCCACACCAGCGGGAAACACCACCGTGACCGAC
>CAZZGU010000095.1:0-9210 GCA_964653755.1 uncultured Nigerium sp.
GTCATCGTGTCGGGAAGCCCCAGCAAGGCGTCCGACACCCAGCCGGGCACGGTGGTGCCGGCGCAGACGGCGACGCAGATCTCGCCGACGTAACGGTCGACGAGTCGGCGCAGCGGCGCGGTGCAGTGGGCGTACTCCGTGTTCAGCGCCCCGTGGAGGGGCTGCTCGGGCTGTGCCCCGTCGAACGCCTCGTAGCCAGCGCCGCGGAAGAGCCTGGTGCAGGCGTTCAGCATGGCGGCGTGGTCGGCCCGCGCGGGGTCCAGGCTCCGCACGAACTCCGGGTACGACATCGCCCCCGGCCACGGGATCCGCAAGGCCTTCGCCACGCGGCGGAGACGTTCGATGCCCCACTGCTGGGCCGGTGGCAGTGTGCGCAGGATCCCGATCCCCGCTTCCCGCATGATCCCGGCGGCCGCCATCCCGGTCATGAGGGACACCTGGGCGTTCCAGCCCTCCACGGGCAGCGACGAGCGGAACTCGAGGGTCCACTGGCGCCCCTCGATGCGCACCTCCTGTTCGGGCACCGGCAGGCTCACGCCCCCGCGCTGCCGCTCGAGTTCTTCCCGGAGCAGCCCGACCTCGCGCAACAACTGCCACGATTCCGGGGCGGAATCATCGTCGAGTGCCGCCTGCACGTTGGCGTACGTGAGCTGGTGCCGACTCCGGACGCGGGCGCGCTCGACGCGGGCGTCCGTCACCTGACCGGCCTCGTCGAGGTCGAACTCCCACAGCAGCGCGGGCCGCACCTTGCCCGGGAGCAGGCTGGCCGCCCCCTCGGACAGGGAGGTGGGGTGCAGCGGCGTCCGGTGGTGCGGGGCGTACAGCGTCACCCCGCGTTCGTGGGCCTCCCTGTCGATCGCTCCGCCGGGCTCGACGAAGGTGGCGAGGTCGGCGATCGCGTAGCGCACCACGTAGCCGCCGGGCCGCCGGGCCAGGTGGACGGCCTGGTCGAGGTCCCGAGCGCCGGGCGGGTCGATGGTCACCAGGTCGAGATCGGTCGCGTCCCGCTCCGGCCACGCATGCCCGGACGCCGCGCGCTCGGCCTCAGCCTCGGCCTCGGGCGGGAAGTGCTCGGGGATGCCGAGCTCGCGGCGCAACCGCAGGAAACCCGGGCACATCGGCTCCGGGACGCCGCGGGGTGGCTCGCAGACGAAGCGGGTCACGGCCGGCTCTTCGCCTGGCCCGACTCGGCCGGGCGGACGAGGATCCGGCCACACTCCTCGCAGCGGAGAACCTCGTCGGGCGCCGACGCCCGGTAGCTGCCGAGGTCGGCGGAGGTCGCCTCGAGCTGGCAGCCGCCGCAGCGGCCCCCCTCGAGCCAGGCGGCGCCGACGCCGCCGGAGCGCTCGGCGATCTTGGCGTACAGCGCGAGCAGGTCGGCCGGGATGGTCGCGGCGAACGACGCGCGCTCGGCCTCGAAGTCGGCGACCTCCCGCCCCAGGGCCTGAAGCTTCTCGTCGCGCCGCGCCAAGGCGGCGCGGAGCACATCCTCGAGCGCGGTCTTGCGTGCCGTGGCGTCCCCCAAGGCGCCCTGTGCTGCCTCGAGCCGTTCCATGCCCTCGAGCTGGGCGTCCTCCAGGTCGCTGATCCGGTGCAGGAGGTGTTCGATCTCCTCGAGGATCGCCTGGAGCGCCTTCGGGTCGGTCACGGACCCGTCCTCCACCCGTCTGCGGTCGCGGGCGAGCCGATCGCGCACAGGTTGGAGGTCGGACTCGGCCTTCTCCTGCTCCGCCTCCAGGTCGGACACCCGCGTCCGGTTCGCGACGACTTCCTCGGCCAATGCGACCCGCTGAGACTGGAGCCGCGCGATCTCGGCGTGCTCGGGCAACGCAGCACGACGGTGCTGCACCCGCGCGATGGACGTGTCCACGCCCTGCAGGTCGAGCAGGCGGCGCTGGGCATCGGGGGCAGCCTTCATCGAGTCCTCCTGGTGTGGCTGTCTGGAACCCTACTCCACCCGGGTCGGCGACCGTCCGACGCCGGGGCTATCCTCGAAGGACCGTGCCCCACACGCCCGGAGGAGCCGTCGATGTCCGAGCAACCCCAGCCTTCCCCGGCCAACCAGCCTTCCCCTGCTGACCAGCCTTCCCCGGCTGACCAGCCATCCGCCGCTGGCCAGCCGGTGCTGCCCAACCGGCAGAGCCCGTTCTCGCAGCCTTTCCGCGCGTTCATCCCGACCGGCTGGGAGCCGTACTCCCCCGACCTCCCCCACCCCCTGCCGGCGGCCGGATGGACGCCGGCCCGCCGGGCCGCCCTCGGTGCGGCGTTCCCCGGGGAGCGCCTGGTGATCCCGGCGGGCGGGCTGAAGATCCGTTCCAACGACACCGATCACCGCTTCCGTCCCGCCGCGGCCTTCGCCCACCTCACCGGCCTCGGCGAGGACCGCGAGCCGGACGCCGTCCTGGTGCTGGAGCCCTCCCCTGTCGGCCATGACGCTGCCCTTTTCTTCAAGCCGCGCGCGCCCCGGACCGACCCCGAGTTCTATGCGGACGCGCGCTACGGCGAGATGTGGGTGGGGCGCCGGGAGTCCCTGGCGGAGATGTCGGCCCTGACCGGCCTGGAGTGCCGGCCTCTCGCCGACCTGCCGGGCGCGCTGGCCCGGGACGCCCGTTCCGTGCCACTACGGGTGGCTCGCTCCGCGGACGAGCGGATCGCGGGGGTGGTGGATGCCCTGCGAAGCCTGGGGAGCCCTTCGTCCGCCGCGGACGACGCCGCCCTCGAGGTCACGCTGTCGGAGCTGCGGCTCGTGAAGGACGCGTTCGAGATCGCCGAACTGGAAGGCGCCTGCGACGACACGGCGGTCGGATTCGAGGCCGTCCTGCGGGAACTGCCCCACGCCGTCCGGCACGGCCGGGGTGAGCGCTGGGTGGAGGGGATCTTCGCGCTGCACGCCCGCCACCGCGGCAACGACGTCGGCTATGGCTCGATCGCGGCCGGCGGCGACCACGCGTGCACGCTCCACTGGGTCCGCAACGACGGGGACCTCGCCGACGGCGACCTGATCCTGATGGACATGGGCGTGGAGGCCACGTCGCTGTACACCGCCGACGTGACGAGGACCGTCCCCGTCAACGGGCGGTTCACCCCGGTGCAGCGCAGGATCTACAACGCCGTCCTGGCGGCCCAGCAGGCCGGTCTGGACGCCGCGCGCGCCGGAAACACCTTCCATGACGTCCACGACGCGGCCATCCGGGTCATCGCCGAGCACCTGCACGCCTGGGGGCTGCTCCCCGTGTCCGTCGAGGAGTCCCTCGACCCCGTGCGCGGGGGCCAGCACCGCCGCTGGATGGTCCACGGCACCTCGCACCATCTCGGCCTGGACGTCCACGACTGCGCCCAGGCCCGCAACGAGAACTACCGCAACGGCGTCCTGAAGCCGGGCATGTGCATCACGGTCGAGCCCGGCCTGTACTTCAAGTCCACCGACCTGCTCGTGCCCGAGGAGTTCCGCGGCATCGGCGTCCGGATCGAGGACGACGTCTGCATCACCGACGGCCCCTGCCGGATCCTGTCCCACAGGATCCCCCGCACGGCCGACGACGTCGAGGCCTGGCTGGCCGGCCTCCTGGCGTGATGGACGCCGCGGGCGCCGGCCCGCTTCGTCCGGCGCCCGCGGCGTCCATCTGGGGGACGCTCCACGCCCGACGGGGCCGGAACCGTAAAGTGGCGCGCGTGACCGACGACATCACCAAGGTCTTCCTCGACGAGGCGGACATCCCGACGCACTGGTACAACATCGTCCCGGACTTCCCGACCCCCCCGCCGCCGCACCTGCACCCTGGCACCCGGGAGCCGCTGGTCGCCGAGGACATGACCGCGATCTTCCCCCTGGGCCTCATCGCTCAGGAGGCGTCGACGGAGCGCTGGATCGAGATCCCCGAGACCGTCCGCGATATCTACCGGCTCTGGCGCCCGTCGCCCCTGCACAGGGCCCGCCGGCTCGAGCAGGCCCTGGGAACCAGCGCACGCATCTACTACAAGTACGAGGGCGAGTCGCCCGTCGGCTCACACAAGACGAACTCGGCCGTGGCGCAGGCTTACTACAACAAGCTCGAGGGCCGCACGCGCCTGACCACCGAGACCGGCGCGGGCCAGTGGGGTGCCGCGCTCGCGTTCGCGACGCAGGTGTTCGACATGCAGTGCGACGTCTGGCAGGTGCGCAGCACCTACGACTCCAAGCCGTACCGGCGCATGCTCATGCAGACGTTCGGGGCCTCCGTCACGCCCAGCCCGTCCGATACCACCGAGGCCGGCCGCCGGCTGCGCGAGAAGTTCCCGGACACCCCCGGATCGCTCGGCATGGCGATCTCCGAGGCGATCGAGGAGGCCGTCAAGGACCCGAACGCGTCCTATTCGCTGGGGTCGGTCCTCAACCACGTGCTGCTGCACCAGACGGTCATCGGCCTGGAGGCGCTCAAGCAGCTCGACGTCTTCGGCGAACGGCATCCCGACTACCTGTTCGCCTGCGCGGGCGGCGGGTCGAACCTGGCCGGGATCAGCTTCCCGTTCATCCGGGAGAACCTTGAGGGACGCGGGGCCACCGAGATCGTGGCCTGCGAGCCGGCGGCCGCACCGTCGCTCACCGAGGGCGAGTACCGCTACGACTTCGGCGACTCCTCGCAGATGACGCCGCTGTTGAAGATGTACACCCTCGGCAGCGACTTCGTGCCCGACCCGGTGCACGCGGGCGGCCTGCGATACCACGGCATGGCCCCGCTGCTGTCCCACGCGTATCACGAGGGGCTCATCAGGGCGATCTCGCTGAAGCAGCGCGAGGCGTTCGCCGCGGGCATCCTGTTCGCCAAGGCCGAGGGGATCGTTCCCGCCTCCGAGTCGAACCACGCCATCGCCGGCGCGCTGCGCCAGGCCCGGAAGGCCACCGAGGAGGGCTCCTCGCCCGTCATCCTCATCGGGGTGTCGGGCTCTGGCCAGCTCGACCTCCCGGCGTACGCGGACTTCCTCACCGGGGAGATGCTCGACAGCTGAACCGACGCGAGGGGCCGGCGGGACTCGTCCTGCCGGCCCCTCGCGTCTGCCGGAGCCTCGCGCTTGCCGGCCCCTCGCGTTTGCCGGAGCCGCCAGGTTGTCATGCGACGTCCGCCGCGCCGCGTGGACGACCGCGTTCACGACCCTGGTATTGGCCCAGTTGTTCAACGTGTTCAACGCCCGTTCGGATCTGCAGAGCGCCTTCGTGAAGCTGTTCGCGCTCGACCTCGGGCACTGGGGCGTGGCGATCGCGCTGGCGTCCGTGGTGTTGTGGTTCGAGGAGGCGGTCAAGGCCGTCCGGAGGTGGCGCGCGCTGAGGTGAGCGTTCACCTTCGGTGTGGACGGGTTTCACCTGCGATGGCTGCGTTCACCTGTGCTCCGGACGGTCCTCACCTGCGATGGCTGCGTTTACCAGTCCTCCGGACGGGCTTCACCTGTCATAGCTGCGTTCACCTGCGATGTATCGCAGGTGAACGTCGAAACGGCAGGTGGACGGTGGTGCGTCGGCTTCCCCGAGTCCAGCGCCGGCCCCCCGAGTCCAGCGCCGGCCCCCCGCGTCGGCTTCGGCATCCCCGCGCCTGCTTGGGGATGGCTCATCGGCGAGCCAGCGCCGTCCGGACGCGGTGGGCGAGCGCCGCCGGGTCGCGCGCCTCTGCCCATCCCCAGCGCGCGCTCCAGGAGCCGGCCTCCTTGATCAACTCCTTGCGTCGCTTCTCGGCCATGAGGGCGTCCGTGGCGGACGTGCCGGGCGTCAGCAGTTGGTCGTACTTGACGCGGCCGTCCACCTCGCCGACCGCCCGGAGCGCGGGCCAGGCGACGTCGGTCGTGGCCACCCACTGCCCGTGGGCGTCGCGCACCTCGACCTGGAGCACCGGCGCGGGGATGCATACCCTCGCGAGCTGTGCCCATCCGGCTGAACTGCACGCGCCTCAGCGACTCGGCCGCCGACACCGCCCCCTCCGGGCCAGACCCGACGGTGCGCTCCAGGGAGGTGACCCGAAGCGATGGCTGCCCGGGCAACTCGACCATCTCGCCAGGCCCACCCCTCCGCTTCCAAGGCCGTCCAGAGGTGGCGCGCTCGCTGAGGTGACCGTTCACCTGCCGTGTGGACGGGCTTCACCTGTCATAGCTGCGTTCACCCGTGGTCCGGACCCGCTCACCTGTCATAGCTGCGGTTACCTGCGATGTGTCGCAGGTAGACGTCGAAACGGCAGGTGGACGGTGGTGCGTCCGCGTCCCCGAGTCCAGCGCCGGCCCCCGCGTCCAGCGCCGGCCCCCGCGCCCAGCGCCGGCCCCCGCGCCCAGCATCGGCATCCCCGCGCCTGCTCGGCGCTGGCTCACCGGCGAGCCAGAGCCGTCCGGACGCGGTGAGCGAGCGCCGCCGGGTCGCACGCCTCTGCCCATCCCCAGCGCATGATCAGGAGACGGCCTTCTTGATCAACTCCTCGCGTCGCTTGTCGGCCACAACAGCGTCAGCGGCGGACGTGCCGGGCGTCAGCAGGTGGGAGTTCTTGACGCGGCCGTCCACCTCGCCGATCACCCGGAGCGCGGGTCAGGCGAAGTCGGTCGTGGCCACCCATTGCCCATGGGCGTCGCGCGCCTCGAACACTGAGAAGGGCCTTGTCCACGCAAAGACGCAGGTGAACGATCGGGCGCGTTTCGCCCTAATTCTTTGGACGGCGGTAGGGCGCGTCGGGATCCGCAGGTGTGGCACTCGACGCCTGATCCGGGTCGTGCTCCCCTGCCGGTGCGGGTTGCCCTCCCGGTGCGGGTTGCCCTCCCGGGGCGTGCTGGTCCCCCGGGGCGGGCTGTCCGTAGCCGGGTTGGCCGTAGGGGTAGCCGCCCTGCTGGGGGTACCCGCCCTGGGGCGTCGGATAGCCCTGCTGGGGATACCCGCCCTGCTGGGGTGGGTATCCGCCCGGCGGGAAAGCCTGCGGCGGGTAGGGCGCCTGCTGCCATGGCTGAGCCGGCCCCGTGCGAGGGTCGAACTGCGCGGCCCGGGTGCCGGGCATCCGGGCGAGCACCTCGCGCGCCTGCCCGGCCACCTTGTGCTCGCAGAGGATCTCGTACTTGGTGGCGACGGTCTGGCTGATCGAGGTGAAGTCACGCTGTCCGCGCGACATGGCGTGACCCAGCACCGCGAACAGCAGCCCGATCGACACGCCGATCAACAGGGCTGTGAGCAGCTGCGACACGAAGTTCTCCCTCGGGAAGAAGATCATCAGCATGATCGCCACGATGAAGCCCGTGGACAACCCGCTCATGACGCCCTGGGTCAGGACGGTCCCCCAGGTCTTCCGCCCGGTGACCCGCTCCATGAGCTTGAGGTCGGTACCCACGATCGCGAGGTTCGCCACGGGGAAGTTCTGGTCGGCCAGGAAGTCGACCGCCTTCTGGGCCTCCGGATAGGTGTCGTAGAGGCCGACCGACTGCGGGTACTCGAGCTTGAACAGCGAGGAGTTCGACGCGAGGTAGTTGGGCTGGGTCACGATCGTCCTTTCATTCCGGCGGCCTGGCCGCGGGCCAGGATGGCCGTCGCCAGCTTCACGCCCGCCTCGTCCACCATCTCGTCGTCGACGACGATGGCCCCGACCGCGCCCCCGGCTCGGGCCGTGGCCTGGGCGTAGGCGTCCGTGATGCGGCGGGCCCGCTCGAAGTCGTCAGCGTCGGGTGAGTAGATTTCATTCCCGGCCGCGACCTGGTCGGGGTGGAGCACCCACTTGCCGTCGTACCCGAGCGCGGCGGACGCCTCGGCCGAGCGCCGGAACCCCACGACGTCGCGGATGGCGACATAGGGCCCGTCGATCGCCTGCAGCCCCCGGGCGCGAGCCGCGATCAGGATGCTCATGAGCACGTGGTGGAACGCGTCAGCCGGGTAGCCGCGCGGCTGGGCGCCGACGTTGAGGGAGCCCATGCCGAGGCTGGCCATGAAGTCGCCGGGGCCGAACACGAGGGACTCCAGGCGCGGGGACGCGGCCGCGATCTCGTTCACGTGGAGCAGACCGAGGGCGTCCTCGATCTGCACCTCCAGGCCGATACCCCCGACCTCGAGCCCGGCGACCTGCTCCACCTGCGTGAGCAGCAGGTCGAGGGCCTTCACCTGCGCGGCCGACGCGCACTTGGGGAGCACGAGGGCGTCGATGCGGGCGCCCGCCCCCGTGACCACGTCGATGACGTCGGCGTACGTCCACGGGGTCGTCCAGTCGTTGACCCGCACGGTCACCGTCGGGGCGGTGAACCCGGCGGGGTCGTTGAGGGCGGCCACGATCCGGTGGCGGGACTCTTCCTTGACCGCGGGCGCTACTGCGTCCTCGAGGTCGAGGAACAGCGCGTCCACCCCGAGGGTGCGGGCCTTGGCGATGAAGCGGTCCGACGACCCCGGCACCGCCAGGACCGTGCGCCGGACGGCGGCGCGTCGTGCTCTGCTCACACCATCAGCCTAGCGACCGAGGCTGTCAGCGGCCTGGGCCGGTCGGCCTCAGTTGACGTGCAGGTTCAGCTTCGTCCCCGCCAGGCCCCGCTTCCGGGACGCCAGTCGCTCGGCCAGGCCGTCCAGCGCGAGGGAGGCCGGGCGGCTCGGGTCCAGCGCGACGAGCGGGACTCCCTCGTCGCCGCTGCCGCTCATGGCCACGTCCAGGGGGACCTCGGCCAGCAGCGGCACCTCGTAACCCAGCCGCAGCGACAACGCCGCCGACACGCGCGCGCCTCCGCCGGAGCCGAACAGGTCGATGCGGTGGTGTTCTCCGCAGTGCGGGCACTCGTTGTCCAGGTAGGCCATGTTCTCGACGACGCCCAAGACCGACTGGTCCAGCATCGAAGCCATCGTCCCGGCGCGCTCGGCAACCTCGGCGGCTGCCTGTTGCGGGGTCGTCACCACGATCACCTCGGCGTTCGGGAGCTTGTTCCCCAACGACAGCGGGACGTCGCCGGTGCCGGGTGGCAGGTCGAGGAGGAGGAAGTCGAGGTCGCCCCAGTAGACGTCGGCGAGGAGCTGGTGGAGAGCGCGATCCAGGATCGGTCCCCGCCAGGCGATCACCTGGTCGCGGGACTGCTTGAGCATGCCGATCGAGATCACCTTGAGCCCCAGTGCGGGAACCGGCATGATC
Organism: uncultured Nigerium sp.; assembly: GCA_964653755.1. Taxonomy (GTDB): domain Bacteria; phylum Actinomycetota; class Actinomycetes; order Propionibacteriales; family Propionibacteriaceae; genus Propioniciclava. Next base: position 9,093 of record CAZZGU010000095.1, read on the forward strand.
ATGTTCTCGACGACGGTCGGGTTGGCCTCCATGAGGCCGAGCATCTGCGGGATCGAGTGCCCGTAGATGTCGGCGTCCAGGACGCCCACCGAGCGGCCCTCGTTGGCCAGCGCCATGG
>CAZZGU010000096.1:0-232 GCA_964653755.1 uncultured Nigerium sp.
TGACAGCCGGGAACTGCTTGAGACCCTCCACGGCGGCCTTGGCGATGAACGGCAGGTAGGACAGTCCGGCGCCCTCGCGGGCCTTGAACGCGTCCTTCGCCTTCGCGCGGATCCGCGAGATCGGCGTGAGGTCGACCTCGACGGTCGCGGTCAGCTGGGCGGACACCTGCAACGACTCGACCATGCGCTTGGCGATCGTGGCGCGCAGTCGGGACATCTTCTCGGTGGTGCC
>CAZZGU010000096.1:242-9144 GCA_964653755.1 uncultured Nigerium sp.
CGCGCTTGGCGGACGGTGCTGCGGCCGGCTTGGCCGGAGCTGCCGCGGCGGGAGCTGCCGGAGCTGCCGGAGCTGCCGGAGCTGCGGTGGGAGTTGCCGCGGGGGCGGGGGCCGCCGCAGCCTTCTTCGCTGCCTCGGCGGCGTCGAGGACGTCCTGCTTGCGGATGCGCCCTCCGACACCCGTGCCCGTGAGCGAGGCGAGGTCGACTCCGTGCTCGGCGGCCAGCTTGCGCACCAGAGGGGTCACGTACGTCGCTTCTTCGTCCTCGGCAGCCCGACGCGGAGCCGCCGCAGGAGCGGGAGCGGCAGGGGCAGGAGGAGCAGCCGGAGCGGCCGGGGCGGGAGGAGCAGCCGGAGCGGCCGGGGCAGGCGGGGCAGCCGGGGCAGCCGGGGCAGCCGGGGCAGGCGGAGTAGCCGGGGCAGGCGGAGTAGCCGGGGCAGCCGGGGCAGGGGCGGCGCTGGCGGAGCCGACGATGGCCAGCACGGAGCCGACCTCGGCCGTCGCATCCTCGGCCACGCGGATCTCCAGCAGGGTGCCGGCGACCGGCGAGGGAACCTCGGTGTCGACCTTGTCGGTGGAGACCTCGACGATGGGTTCGTCCACCTCGACGGTGTCGCCGACCTCCTTCAACCAGCGCGAGATCGTGCCCTCGGTCACGGACTCCCCGAGCGCCGGGAGCAGGACCTCGGTGCCCTGCGCGGGGCCGGCAGGAGCAGCTGGCGGCGCCGGCGCCTCGGCGGCGGGCTCGGGCTCGGCTGCGGGTTCAGGAGCGGGTTCGGGAGCGGGTTCGGGAGCGGCCACGGGCTCCGACGCTGCGCCTCCGGAGGCCTCGCCCGGGTCGCCGATCACCGCGAGAGTGGCGCCGACCTCGGCCGTCTCGTCCTCGGGGACCAGGATCTCGAGGATGACACCGGCGACCGGCGAGGGGACCTCGGTGTCGACCTTGTCGGTGGAGACCTCGACGATGGGTTCGTCCACCTCGACGGTGTCGCCGACCTGCTTGAGCCAGCGGGAGATGGTGCCTTCGGTGACGCTTTCTCCCAGGGCGGGGAGAGGAACGGGGGTCGACATGAGTGATCGGGCTCCTTCTACGATGACAGGCCAGTGAACTCGGTCCCAGCCTAGTGCGGAACGGGCGCTTCGTCCCAGAGTCGTCGTCTCAGGCCTCGCTCCCCACCTCCGGGGCCCCGGTGATCGAGAGGACGGCGCGATAGGCCTCCACCAGTGCCGAGCCCAGGGCCGCACCGTTGGCGGGCGCGGTCGATCGGAACAGGGACGCGGCGGTCCCCGTCACGGCGTAGAGGCCGTCCAGCAGCGGGCGGTCGTCCGGACCCAGGACGCGTGACCACGCGTCAATCAGCACGCCACCCTTGGTGCCGGCGTCTCCCGGGTACAGCCGGACCGCCCAGTAGGGGCCCTGCTCGAGCGTCCCCAGGCAGGGGTTCTTGCGCTGGGAAGGGTCACCGTTCGTCCGGTCCTGAAGGGAGTCGCCCCGATAGAAGTCGCCGTCGCGGCCCTTCTTGGCGAACCCGTTGAAGCGCACCACAGTCCCCAGGAGTCCTGCGACATCGATCCCGAGCCGGGCGGCCAACTCATTGAGGCTCGCGGCGCGCACGACGGACTCGTCGTCCCGCCGTGGGTAGCTTCCGGGCAGCCAGGGGCCGAGCGGGTAGCGCTGGCGGTGCCGGGAATCCATGACGAGCCAACTCGGAATGGCGCGGACGCCGCGGTTGCGGTCGTACAGGTGGCGCCCGATCTGGGGCATCGGGCCCGCCTCGTTGATGAAGCGGTCCCCGGCCTGGTCAACGATGAGGCTGAACGGGCGGCTGCGCTCGGCCGTCATCCGGTAGGCGGTGTCCCCGAAGACCGACACGAGCGTCCACCAGGCCTCGTCCATCTCGGCGACGGGTGCGCCAAGCCGCTGCAACGCCCTCAGGGCGTCGCCGGTGTTGCCCGCGTAACCGGTCGACCATGCGCGGTCGGTCGGGAGCGGCAGGTACTCCTGGCGCAGCTCCTGATTGGCTTCGAACCCGCCCGCGGCCAGGATGACCGCCTCGTTGGCTCGAAGTTCGACCTCGGTTCCCTCGCGCAGGATCCGGACGCCGGTGGCTCGCGACCCTTCGCTGAGGACGTCCGTCATCGGCGTGTCCAGCCAGATCGTGACTCCGTTCCGGGTCGCGGCGGAGGCGAGTTGCGCGACCAGCCCCGTCCCGCCCTGAACGAGGTCCTTGGTCGGGTTGAGGATGCGCTGTGCCACCGCCTGGGCGGCGGTCACGGCGCCGCGGGGGGAGCGGGGCGCGATCTCGAGCCCGTAGGCGCTGGTCCGCAGTCGGGATCCCCACGAGCCGAGTTGGCGCCTGTCGTAGGGCAGGCTGGCGACCACGCGGCCGCTGGGCCGGCTGCCCGGCGCGGACTGGTGGAAGTCGACCCGGCTCTTCGCCACGGCCATCCTGATGCCCTGGTCATCCAGCCAGCGACCGACCAGAGGGGCGGTGCGCACGAAGGCCTGCCGCCGCTCCGCGGACGAGGCCGGCGTGGGGGACCCCAGGATGGCGGCGAGGTACCGCTGGACCGCATCCGACGGGTCGGCCTTGGCGCCCCGCAGCGCCCAGGGGTGGCCGGGGAGCCAGACGTGGCCCGTGTCGGTCGCGGTCGAGCCGCCCAGCGCGGACGTGGACTCCACCAGGATGGTCTCGCGGCCCGCTCGCCGGGCGGCCACCGCGGCCAGAAGCCCAGCGGCGCCCGCGCCCACCACCACGACGTCGGTCGTCAGCGTCTTCATCGGTCAGCCCTCGAGAGAGCGGGCGAGTGCCACCAGCGTGCGGACGCCGGCGCCGGTCGCGCCCTTGGGGACGTAGTCGTGCGCGACCTTGTCGTTCCAGGCCGGGCCGGCGATGTCGAGGTGGGCCCACGGCGTCCCGGCCGGCACGAAGGACCTGAGGAAGGCGGCCGCGAGAATCGCGCCCCCGTTCCGGGAGGTGGCGGCCGAACGGAGGTCGGCCACGTCCGAAGAGAGGGACTCCAGCGCGTCCTCCGGGATGGGAAGCTGCCAGAAGGCCTCCCCGGCGGCCTCGGCGGCGTCGAGGATGTGGTCTGCCGTCTGGTCGTCAGAGGCCATGAGGCCCCCGATCCGCTCACCGAGCGCCACCACACAGGCGCCCGTGAGCGTGGCCACGTCGACGATCATGTCCGGGCCGTCCTCACCAGCCCGGACCAGCGCGTCCGCCATGACGAGTCGGCCCTCGGCGTCCGAGTTGGCGTTCTCCACGGTCTTGCCGCCATACAGGGTGAGCACATCCGAAGGGCGGTACGCGGTGCCCGACGGCATGTTCTCAGCGAGCGCGGCGTAGGCGGTCACGCGGATCTTGAGCCTGAGGTCGGCGATGGCACGCACGGCCGCCAGAACGGCTGCGGCCCCCGCCATGTCGCACTTCATCGTGTACATCCCCTCGGCCGGTTTGAGGTTCACCCCGCCCGTGTCGAACGTGATGCCCTTGCCCACGAGCGCCAGGTGGAACCGGGCCCCGCGGGGCGCGTAGGACAGCCGCACCAGCCGGGGTGGGCGTGCCGAACCGCCACCGACGGCGAGGATTCCGCCGAATCCGGCGCGCGCGAGTGCCTTCTCGTCCAGGACTTCCAGATCGATCTTCGCCTCGCGCGCGAGCACACGAGCCTCCTCGGCGAACGCCTCCGGGTCCAGGATGTTGGCGGGGGTGTCGACCCACGCCCGGGCACGACACACGGCGGTGGCGATGGTGCCTGCAAGCTCGACGGCGGCCCGGGCGTCGCGACCCGAGGCCACGAGCGTGAGGGTGCGCACGGCCCGCTTCTGCGGCGTAGCGGACGACCTCGCGTAGGCGTACGCGCCGAGCAGTGCCCCTTCCGCAGCACCCTTCACGATGTCGGGCTGGAGGGTCTCCAGGCTCACGGCGATGGCGAGCGGGGTGTCCCCGGCCAGGGCGGCGGCGGTACGGACGCCGCTGCCGGCGGCCCGCCGGATGCGCTCCGGGGTGACGTCCACATCGCCCAGTCCGGTCACCACCAGGACGACGCCTCCCGCGGGGAGGGCCACGGCGGTGCCGATCCTGGTGCGCGCACCGAGCGCGCGGGCGTCATCCAGCAGCGGGGTTCCGACCCGGGAGGCGTACGCCTTCTCCATCGCGTCGGGAACTCCCACGAGAACTGCGCCGACCGCGGAGTCCGCGATCCCCACCACGAGGACGTTGGTGTCCTTCGGTGGGGCTGTGGCGAGCGTCAGGTCGGGCAACAGGGGTGCGACCACGGGGTGGCTCCTCTCAGAGAACGCGGTCAGGATATCGCGCCCACCGACGGCTCAGGGCCACCCTCCCGCAGGCACCCGACGTGCGGTAGGTTCGGCGCATGTCTGAGCTCAAGACCTCGCCGCTGCACGATCGCCACCTCGCGCTCGGGGCACGTTTCGGTGAGTTCGGCGGATGGTCGATGCCGCTTCACTACACGTCGGTCGTCGCCGAACACAAGGCGGTGCGGGAGTCCGTCGGCATCTTCGACGTCAGTCACCTGGGCAAGGCCCGGGTGTTCGGCCCGGGGGCGCGCGACTTCGTGAACGAGTGCCTGACCAACGACCTGAGGAAGGTCGGCCCGGGGCAGGCGCAGTACACGCTGTGCTGCACCCACGACGGCGGCGTCGTCGACGACATCATGAGTTACCTCATGTCGGACGACGAAGTGTTCCTCGTCCCCAACGCCTCGAACAACGCACACGTGGTGCACGTGCTGCGCGGCCACGCGCCCAACGGCATCGAGGTCGCCAACCACCACGACGACTACGCCATCATCGCCGTTCAGGGACCCCGCAGCGACGAGGTCCTGGCCGCCGCGGGCGCGCCTGTCGACTTCGACTACATGCACTTCCGGAACGGCACGGTGGCCGGCGTCGGGGTGACGGTCTGCCGCACCGGCTACACCGGCGAGCGCGGCTACGAGGTGTTCGCGGCCCCGGGCGACGCGGGCGCCGTGTGGGATGCACTCCTGGTTGCCGGTGAGCCCGAGGGCATCACCCCCGCCGGGCTCGGTGCCCGGGACACCCTCCGCACCGAAATGGGGTACCCCCTCCACGGGCACGAACTCTCCCGGGACATCAGCCCCGTCCAGGCCGGCCTCACCTGGGCCGTCGGCTGGGACAAGCCCACCTTCTGGGGTGCGGACGCGCTGCGCGCCGAACGTGCCGCCGGGCCCCGGCGCAGGTTGCGGGCCCTCAAGTCCAAGGGCCGGGGCATTCCCCGCCCCGGTATGTCGGTGGTGGACGCCGACGGCGTCGAAGTGGGGATGGTCACGTCCGGCACCTTCTCGCCGACCCTCGGCGTCGGAATCGCGCTGGCGCTGGTGCTGCCCACCATCGTCCCCGGCAACGAGGTCCTGGTGAAGATTCGCGACCGGGTCGAGCCCTTCACCGTCGAGAAGCCCCCGCTCGTGACCCCGCAGGTGCGTCAGTCCTGACCGCGCGACGATCCTGATGCGGAGGTTGTGGGCGCATCTGGCGCTGGCGCTGGTCGGCGTCCTCGCGGTCGGGTGGGCGCTCACAGCGTCGGCCCAGCCGACCCTCATGTGCCGCGAGGTCGTGATGGCCCCGGGGGACGTGTGCGTCAACGCCGAGGGCAGCAGAGAGCAGACCTACGAGGAACGCTGGGCGGCCGCTCAGTCGGCGCGTCCGATCGTCGGGGCCGTCGGGCTCGCCACTGCGGCGTTCGGCCTGACGCTCGCCGCAGCCGACCGGCGTCAGGCGCGGACCGGACGCCTAGGCTGACAGTCCCATCGGCCCGTAGACGATGTGGTCACCCTGCATGAGCGTCACCGCGTCGATGCCCTCGTCGAGGAGGTCAGCGAAGCTCGAGGTGAGCCAGGCCTCGGCGTCCGCCTGCGTGGCGAAGCGCTGGTCGAGACCGGTCTCCTCGAGCAGGTCGCCCTCGACGCCGTTCGCGTGCCAGTGGAAGTCCACGGTCACACCTGCTCGCCGCGCTTGACCCGTGGGGCCGGGGTGCGCCAGCGCCGGAACGACATCTGCCGATTGAACCCGTAGAAGAGCATGCCCTTCAGCGGCACCCCGGGGAGGCGTTCGGCGGCAAGCCGCTTGTAGGTGCGCCACATCAGCCCGAGATCCACGGCCATGGCGCCCAGGTAGCCCCAGGTGATGTACATGCCGATGGTGATCCACTGGTACGCCGCCGGCACCAGAGACAACGCCAGGACGCCGAGGAGGATGGGCATCGCGAACTCGGCCAGGTTGAACCGCGAGTCGACGAGGTCGCGCATCAGCAGTCGCTGTGGCGTGGCGTCCTGGGAGGTGTACTGCTTGCGCCGCTCGGCCTCGGCCGCGGCCCGGTCACGGCGTTTCGCCTCCTTCGGGCTCAGGGTCGGATTGAGCCGCTCCCGGCGGGCCGCCTCGGCGGCCTTGCGCGTCGGGGTCGGGACGGCCTTCTTCTGCGGCTGCCCCGGGTGCGACGCCTCGGTCGGTGTCGGCGTCGACGGTTCCTCCGCAGGCTTGCCGGACGTGAACAGTCCCACGATGCTCCTCACACTCGGCGGCGGTGCCGCCCTCGGGCGCCCAGTGTACGGGCCGTGGCGTGTCCGGTCACGTCGGTCGGCGGCCGGGCCGTACCTTGCCGCGACCCCGTAGGCTGGGGGCCGAACGTGTCGAACCGGAAGGACCCGCACACCCATGGCCGGACTCTTTGATCGCCTGAAGCTCGTCTTCTCGGCCAAGGCCGACAAGGCGCTCAACAAGATGGAGGACCCGCGCGAGACGCTGGACTACTCCTACCAACGTCAGCTCGAGCTCCTGCAGAAGGTGCGCCGCGGCGTTGCTGACGTCGCCACCAGCCGCAAGCGGGTGGAACTCCAGGCGAACCAGCTCGACGCCGAGATCAAGAAGCTGACCCTCTCGGCCCAACGCGCCCTCGAGGTGAACCGGGAGGACCTGGCTCGCGAGGCGCTGACCCGCAAGTCCGGGCTCCAGCAGCAGCTCGACGACCTGATGCAGCAGCACGCCCAGCTGCAGGGGGAGGAGGAGAAGCTGGTCCGCGCGAGCACCCGACTGCAGGCGAAGGTCGACGCGTTCCGCACGCGCAAGGAGACCATCAAGGCCACCTACTCCGCCGCCGAGGCGCAGACCCGCATCAACGAGGCGTTCACCGGGATCAGCGAGGAGATGGGCGACGTCGGTCTCGCCATCCAGCGGGCCGAGGACCGCACCGCGGAGATGCAGGCCCGCGCGGGTGCCATCGACGAGCTCCTGGCCTCCGGAGCCCTCGACGACCCGACCGGCATGATGAAGGACGACATCACGCGCGAACTCGACGCGCTGGCGTCCGGCTCGCAGGTGGAGAACGAACTGGCGGCGCTCAAGGCGTCCCTCGGACAGATCGGAGCCGGTCCCAACGCCGCGGGCGCTGCCCAGCTCACCGCGGCACCGGCCGCGCAGGGCGCCCCGGTCGCGCCGGTCGCGCCCCAGGTGGCACCGGCCCGGCCCGAAGCTGCGGGGGAGTGAGCACGATGATCGTTCGAATCCTGGGCGAAGGCCAGTACCGCGTGGACGACGCCGAACTGGACGCCCTGAACGCGCTCGACGCGGTCGTGGAGCAGGCGGCTGCCGAGGGCGACGAGGCTGCCCTGGCCGTCGCGCTGCAGGCGTTGCTCGACCACGTGCGCCTGCGCGGGGCGGAGCTCGAAGCGGACGCGCTGGTGGAGTCCGATCTGATCCTGCCGGACGCCGAGGCTGACGTCGCGCAGATCCGCGCCTGGATGGACGACTCCGGCGTCGACGCGGGCCTCATCCCCGGATGACCCGTTGATGCGGGTCCTGGTCTGCTGCGACCGCATCGGCGGCCTGACGTCGGACGAGGCCGGGGCCGCCTTGGGGAGAGCGTTCGCGTCTGCACGCCCAGGCGTCCAGGTGGCCGTCGTGCCCCTGGCAGTCTCCGGCCCAGACCTCGCCCTCGCCCTCGCCACGCTCGGCGACGACGCGGTCGTTGTCTCTGCGGCGCCCCCTGTGGCAGGGTCTTTCGACCCGCACTCGTCCACCATCGCCTTGGGTTCGCTCCTCGCGGACGCCCTGCGCGCGCGGCCGCGTCGCGTCGTTCTTGATCTGGTCGGGACGGGCGCGATGGACGGCGGGGCCGGGATCCTCGCAGCGCTGGGGGCCGCGGCCGACGCGCCGCTGGGCGCCGGGGCCGCCGGCTTGACGACGCTGGAGCGGATCGACCTGGCCCCGGTGAGGGAGGTTCTCGGCGACACCGAGCTCGTCGGAGTCGTTGCACCCGAGGAACTCGGTGACATGCTGCTCGGCCTGCGCGGAGTCGCGGCCCGGCGCGGTCATGCTGTCGGAGCCGAGCCTGCCGCCATGCTCGCCGCCGATGCCGCCCTCGGGCGTCTCGCCTCAGCCGTCGGGGTTCCGGATGCTCCGGGCGCCGGCGCGGCGGGCGGTGCGGCGCTGGCGGTGCTCGCGCTCGGCGGCTGGCTCACGGCCGGTCCCGCCCTGTGCGCGCAGGTCGCGGGGCTGGCGGGCACGGCGTCCGTCGCTGATGTGGTGGTGACCGGAGGTGATGTCCTCGACACGGTCCACTACGGCGGCGCGGTGGTCGGGGAGGCGTCCGCCGCGGCGGAGCGGGCCGAACGTCCCTGCGTCGCGGTTGCCCGCGTGGTGGCGGTCTCGGGGCGGGAACTGCGGACGCTCGGCGTCGAGTCCGCCCACGCCCTCGGCGGAGGGCCCGAACTCACGGCGTCCGAGCTGACGCGACGGGCGGCGGGAGTCGCGGCCAGCTGGACGTGGTGAGGGTGGCCCAGTCCGCGCACCACCCTCACCGACATCACGGGCCTCACCGATGTCACGGGAATAACATGGACGGCGCCGACGTTCCCCCTCCA
>CAZZGU010000097.1:0-9142 GCA_964653755.1 uncultured Nigerium sp.
AGATCGCCCGGTTCGAGGACAACCAGTTCACCTGGACGCCGATCCTCGAGGTGGCCGCACTCTTCATCGGAATCTTCCTGACGATGATGCCGGCGCTCAACTACCTCGGCCAGGTGGCCGACCAGCTCCCCCTCAACGCGGTGACGTTCTTCGTCTTCACAGGCAGCCTGTCGGCTGTGCTCGACAACGCCCCCACGTACGCCACGTTCTTCGAGATGGCCTCCCAGCTGCCAGGTGACCCTCGGATCGCCGAAGGCTTCGCCGGTGGCCCCGGCGTCCCGGAGATCTACCTGGTTTCCATCAGCCTCGGCGCGGTGTTCTGTGGCGCGATCACCTACATCGGCAACGGCCCCAACTTCATGACCAAAGCCGTCGCCGACAGCGCCGGCGTGAAGATGCCGTCCTTCGGCGGCTACGTGAAGTGGGCGTTCCTCTACCTGGTGCCGACCCTGACCGCCATGTGTCTGATCTTCATCGCCACGGGCCTGCTGTGGAACCTCCTCGGCATCGTGGTCGCGGCGCTTCTCGGCGTCCGGGCCGTCTGGTTGGCCCGCAACCACGTCCATCCCTCGGAGAAGCCCGCAGCGGCCAAGGGGGTCACCGTCACCAAGGCCTGACCTGGGGGCTCACCCTCCCGAGACACCGGCGGCCGCCCCCCGAGTCTGACAGACTCGGGGGGCGGCCCCATGTCTCGGGAGGGGGAACTTCCATGACGCCCCTCGACCTCCTGGCGCTCCTGAACGCCGTCGCGTCCCGCGCCCGAAGCGACGCCGTCGAGGCCGAACGCCGCCGGATCGGTGCCGAGCTTCACGACCAGGTCGGGCAGGACCTCACCTACGCGCTCCTGTCGCTCGCCGTCCTCGAACGCGATCTTCCGGACGCGCTGCGCCCCACCCTTGAGGCCGCGACGTCGCAGCTCCGCGCCGCTCTGGGGGACCTCGGGCGCCTCGCGGCCGGGCTTCGGCCGAGCGTGCTCGACGAGCTGGGACTCGCCGCCGCCCTCAGGGGACTCGCGGCCGAGGCGTCCGGGACCACAGGGCTGCCCACCGGGCTGGCCACAGGGCTGGGCGTCGAGACCTCGATCGGCGACGTCGGCGGCCTCTCCCCAGACCAGCAACTCGCGGTGTATCGCGTCGCACAGGAGGCCGTGACCAACGTCGTCCGGCACGCGCGCGCGACCCGTCTGGAGCTCACGGGCGGGGGCGACGGCGACCAGGTGATCGTCCGGGTGCGGGACGACGGCCGCTGGCTCCAGCGTCCGCCCGGGCAGCGTCCACCCGAACTGGGGTTGGCGGGCATGGCGGAACGCGCCGCCCTGGCGGGCGGACGGCTGGAGATCGTCACGGGCGGTGACGGCACGACCGTCACCCTGCGCATCCCGGTCACGTCCCGCAAGGAGGAACACCATGACGCCTGACCCCGACCGGCACCGCATCCTGATCGCGGACGACCACGCCCTCGTCCGGCGGGGCATGCGGCTGATCCTCGAGGCCGAACGCGACTTCGTCGTCGTCGCCGACGTGGCCGACGGGCGCGCAGCCGTCCAGTTCATCAACGACAACGAGGTGGACCTCGCCCTCCTCGACGTCACCATGCCGCTGATGACGGGCCTCCAGGCCGCACGGGAGTTGCGGCGTACGCACCCCGCCACCAAGGTCCTCATGGTGTCGATGCATGACAACGAGCGCTACCTGTTCGAGGCACTCAAAGTGGGGGCCGCCGGGTACGTCCACAAGTCGCTCACGGACCGCGACCTCGTGCAGGCCTGCCGCTCGGCGCTCGCAGACGAGGCGTTCCTCTATCCGGGGGCGGTCACCACCCTGGTGAGGGAGTACCTCAGCAGCGCGCGCGGCGAGGAGCCGACCCTCCTCAGTGCCCGGGAGGAGGAGGTGGTCAAGCTCATCGCGGAGGGCCACACCGGCCGCCAGATCGCCGACATGCTCTTCATCAGCCCCAAGACCGTCGAGCGCCACCGCGCCAACATCCTGGCCAAGCTGGGGTTGCGGGATCGCCTCGAGTTGACGCGCTACGCCATCCGGGCGGGCCTGATCGAGCCGTGAGGAAGGGCCGTTTTCTTGTCCCGCTTGGCCCGGGATGGTAGACACGAACAAACAGGGTCGCGGTGAGGCGACCCCGACCGAAGGAGCCCCCATGACGAACCGATCCGGCCCCGAGAACGCCCAGCCCCCCGCCCCGCTGAACACCGCCGGCTCCACCACCACCGGCGGCGCGCCCGCCGAGAGCGACCGCAACTCCCTGAGCGTGGGCCCGAACGGCCCGCTGCTCCTCCACGACACGCACCTGATCGAGACCCTCGCCCACTTCAACCGCGAGAGCGTGCCCGAGCGGCGTCCGCACGCCAAGGGCTCCGGCGCCTTCGGCGAGTTCGTGGTGACCAATGACGTGTCGATGTACACCAAGGCCGCGGTGTTCCAGCCGGGCACGACGACGAAGACGCTGCAGCGGTTCTCCACGGTGGCCGGCGAGCTCGGCTCCCCCGACCTGTGGCGCGACGTCCGCGGCTTCTCGATCCGCTTCTACACCACCGAGGGCAACTTCGACATGGTGGGGAACAACACCCCGGTCTTCTTCGTACGTGACCCGATGAAGTTCCCCATGTTCATCCACAGCCAGAAGCGCCTCCCCGACTCGGGCCTTCGCGACGCGACCATGCAATGGGACTTCTGGACCCTCACCCCCGAGTCCGCACACCAGGTGACCTACCTCATGGGCGACCGGGGCCTGCCCAAGACGTGGCGCCACATGAACGGCTACAGCTCCCACACCTACCTGTGGGCGAACGCCGCCGGCGAGAAGTTCTGGGTCAAGTTCCACTTCCACACGATGCAGGGCGTCGAGTGCCTCACCCAGGAGGAGGCCGACTTCCTGGCCGGCAAGGATCCCGACATGCACCGCCGCGATCTGTTCGAGTCGATCGAGGCCGGCGACTTCCCGAAGTGGAAGCTGTCTGTGCAGGTCATGCCCTACGAGGACGCCCGCACCTACCGCTTCAACCCCTTTGATCTCACGAAGGTGTGGCCCCACAGCGACTACCCGCTCATCGAGGTCGGCGTCCACACGCTCAACAAGAACCCCGACAACCACAACGCCCAGATCGAGCAGGCGGCGTTCGCGCCGTCGAACCTCGTGCCCGGCATCGGGCTGAGCCCGGACAAGATGCTGTTGGCCCGCTCCTTCGGTTACGCCGACGCCCACCGGGCGCGCCTGGGCAAGAACTTCCACCAGATCCCGGTCAACCGGCCGATCACCGAGACGTTCTCGTACATGATCGACGGCCCGATGAACGTCGAGAACCGGGGCAACGCGCCGGTGTACGCCCCCAACTCCTTCGGGGCGCCGTACTCCGACTTCGAGGGCGCGGTCGCCGAGGGCTGGGAATCCGACGGCGACATGGTGCGGCAGGCCTACAACCTCCACCCCGAGGACGACGACTTCGGTCAGGCCCGCACGCTCATCCGCGACGTCTGGACCGAGGAACAGCGCGCCCGCTTCGTCGACACCCTCGCCGGCAACTTCGTGCAGGTGAAGGGCGACGTGCAGCAGCGTTGCATCTGGTATGTCACCCAGATCGACCCCGACATCGCCGACCGGGTCGTCGCCCGGATGGGCGAGATCGGCGTCGCCCCGATCGAGGTCAAGGGCTTCAAGGAGCCCAGCAGGAGCCACGACGCCGGCCACGCCGGCTGAGTCTCACGTGCCTGCGTCACTCCCCGTCCGGCTTGGCCGCGGCGGGGAGTTCCGCGTCCGGGCCCTTCGCGGACGCCGAGCGCGCCGCCCGGCGGCTCCTGCGCCACCACCACAACGGGACGACGATGGCCGCGAGCACGGCCAGGAACGGGATCGCGCCGCCAGCGATCACGATGATCGCGACGATCGACGACTGCAGGGCCTCCCAGCCCCGGCGCAGGCCCTCAAGGAACGGGTTGGTGCCCGCCTGAGCCGGCGTTACGAGGGAGACGGTCACGGTTGCGTTGGCGACGCGGGTACTCAGGGCCTTCTGTTGGGCGAGTAGCGATTCCAGTTCGGCTTGGCGGCTCGTGAGTTCCTTCTCAACGGCGGCGATCTCGGCGACGGTGCCCGCGCGGTCCATGAGCTCCCGGAGGCGTGCGATCGATTCCTGCAGCGTGCGGACGCGGGCGTCCACGTCGGCGACCGCGACGGTGACGTCCTCGGCGGTCACGGTCCGCTGGGTGACCTCACCGACCTTGCTGGCCTCGTCGAGGACCGCGTCCAGGGAGTCCGACGGTACTGAGAGCACGACGGTCGACCACGCCCGGCTGGTGGTGGCGGACACGAGGTCCTCCGAGGCGATGAAGCCGCCCTGCGCCGCGGCGACAGCGCGCAACGCGGTCGCCGCGGCGGCCACGTCCGGGACGGTCAGCGCGAGATACGCGGTGCGCGCCACCTGGCGCTCGGCGGTGGCGTCGCCCGCGGCGTCCTCGAGGGGAGCGCGTGGGGCCGCTTGGGGCGCTCCGCCCGCGACCACACCCTCGGACACCGAGGCGGTGCCGCAGCCCGCGAGGAAGAGCAGGGCCAGGAGAAAGGCGGGAAGCGCCCAGACTGCGCGGTGCCGGGGAGCGGTGCGGTGCGTCATGCACCAACTATGCGCCTGTCAGCCCAGCTTGGGCCACGCGTTCGGCAGGCATCCGTCGAGGTCCCGCTCCTGCTGCATCATCGCCGGTGCGGGCTGACCGGGCTGGTCGCAGAAGGCGAGCCGCTGGCCGAGATAGCCGCCCGCGTGGTGGTTCACCAGCCAGGCGCGATACTCGTCGAGGTTGTTGAAGGAGGGCACCATGAAGTGCCACCGGTCGGAGTTCAGGACGACCTGGGCCCCCGGCCCCGTGCCCTGGCGGCAACTCCACAGGCCCTCGGTCTTCGCTCTGGGGCCGCACAGGCTGTCCGCGGTGTTCGGGGAGGCGATCGTGATCGTCAACGACGCCTGCCCGGGGTCGGCGACGAGGCGGAAGTTGTTCCTGCCGAAGCCCACCCAGCTCCGGGGATCGTCGAGGATGGCCTGGATCTGCCGCGCGGCGGCGTCCGCGTCGACGTTGACCGTGGTCTCGACACGCACCGTGTAGGTGTGGGTGGTGGGCGCGGCGAGGGCGGGATCGAGTGTCAGCGTGGCGGTGGTGAAGGCGCCGCTGGCGGGGGTGTCCGAACGGTAGACCGTCGTGCGCGCCTCGTCCGGGATCGGCCACCCGCTGGGGCTGGGCGTCTGCGACGGGGTCTCCACCAGCGCCGGCTCCGGGGTGGGGGCCGGGGACGCGGATTGGCCGGCCCGCATCCACTGGAGCGCGATCCCGACGAGGACCAGGACGAGAACGATCGCCGCGAGGCCGAGGACCTGCTCGCGGCGCTGGATCGGGGCCGGGCGTGGCCCTTGCGGCGTGGTCACGGCTCCACGATAGGCGACGAGGGCCGCCACGACGCCGAACCCGCCGAGTGGTTGGGCCGAGTCGCGCCGAAGTTCGCGGTGGGCCTGCGGCACCGGACGCCGCACACGACAACGGCGCCGGTCGTCCCGCAGGACGTCCGGCGCCGCTGGTGGGTCGGGCCCGGGCCAGTCGCCTCAGGAAGCGACGACGCTGACCGGCAGGTGCGCGGTCACCGCATCGGTGAGCTTCACGCCCACCGTGTGGGTCCCCACGGTCTTGATCGGCTTGGCGATCTGGATCGAGCGCTTGTCGACAGCAGGACCGCCGGCCTTCTTGATCGCGGCCACGACATCGGCGGCCGTCACGGCACCGAACAGCTTCTCGCCGGAAGCCCGCGAGGGCAGGGAGACCTCGAGGGCCTCGAGCTGTCCACGCAGGGCCTTGGCGTGCTCCTGGTCACGCACGGTGCGCGCGTCGCGAGCACGCTGGATGCCCTCGATCTGCTTCTCCGCGCCACGGGTCCACGCGATGGCGAAGCCGCGGGGCAGCAGGTAGTTGCGGCCGTAGCCGTCCTTGACCTCGACGATGTCACCGGCGATGCCGAGGTGAGGCACGGCGGCAGTAAGGATGAGCTTCATGTCCGTCTTCCTCTCTCAGCGGGTGGTGGAGGCGTAGGGCAGCAGGGCCACCTCACGCGCGTTCTTGATGGCGATCGCGACCTTGCGCTGCTCCTGCACGGAGAGTCCGGTCACGCGGCGGGCGCGGATCTTGCCGCGCTCGGAGATGAACTTGCGCAGGGTTGCGGTGTCCTTGTAATCGATGTGGCCGATCTTGATGGACTTCGCGGGCGCAATCTTCTTCTTGTTCACAGGCTTGCGCTGTGGGGCCATTGTGGTGCTCTCTTTCAGTTCGAAAGCCCGGCATCAGCCGGAATGACGTGGATGGGGTGTGGGGACGATCAGAACGGCGGGTCGTCGCTCTGTGCATTGGCCCACGGGTCGTGGGCGGGGGCGCTCGGACGGCTGTAGCCGCCCGACTGACCACCGGAGTGGCCGCCCGACGCCCACTGGTCGCCGCCAGCGGGAGCCCCACCGGACCCGCCGCTGTAACCTCCGCCTCCGCCACCGCCGGGCGCGTTGCGCTGCACCTTGCCGGAGGCGTACCTCAGCGACGGGCCGACCTCGTCGACCTCGACCTCGAACACGGTTCGACGCTCACCCTCGCGGGTCTCGAACGTGCGGCTCTTGAGCCGCCCCTGGACGATGACACGCATGCCCTTGGTGAGCGTCTCGGCCACGTTCTCTGCTGCCTGGCGCCAGACCGAGCAGTTGAGGAACATGGCGTCGCCGTCCTTCCACTCGCTGGTCGCACGATCGAACGTGCGTGGCGTGGAGGCCACCGTGAAGTTGGCGACCGGCGCCCCGGACGGGGTGAAGCGCAACTCGGGGTCGGCGGTGAGGTTGCCGACGACGGTGATGATGGTTTCGCCTGCCATGGTTGGTCCTTCGGTTGCGGACGGGGGTTGATCGGCCCCTCAGCCTGCCAGCCGGAGCTGACAGTGCCGGGGGTCAGGCGTGGGTGTCGGGCCGGATGACCTTGGTCCGCATGATCTGCTCGTTGAGGGTGAACTGGCGGTCCATCTCCTTGACGTCAGCAGGCTCGGCGGTGACGTTGAGCACGACGTAGATGCCCTCGGACTTCTTCTGGATGTCGTAGGCGAGCCGACGGCGTCCCCACACATCCATGTTGTCCACGGTGCCGCCGGCCTTCTTCAGGCCTTCGAGCGGCTTCTCGATCAAACCGGCGACCTGGCGATCGTCGACGTCGGGGTTGACGATGACCATGATTTCGTACTTACGCATACGCGAACTCCACCTCCTCTGGTCTTGAGCGGCCATGGGAATCTCCCATGGCAGGAGGGCGTGATGCTTGGTGCGCGAGGGCGCACCGTTTCTCGACTCTACCTGCACCCCCGGCGTCCGTGCCAATCAGGGCCAACGCAGGCCCTCGGCGTCCAGAAGGCAGGCCCTCGGCGGGGAAAACGCAGGCCCTCGGCGAACGGTCAGGCGAGAGTCATGAACAGCTTCTCGAGGTCCCCCTCGTCCGGGCCGTCGGGGTTGTCCCCCATGACGCAGTGCCTCAGGTTGGACGCCACGATCTTGAAGCCCGCGCGGTCGACGGCCTTGGAGACCGCGGCGAGCTGCATCACGACGTCTCGGCAGTCTCTCCCCTCTTCGACCATCGCGATCACGGCCGCAAGCTGACCCTGCGCCCGTCGCAGGCGGTTCACGACGGCCTTGGTCTCCCGGTCGCTGTCAGGTCCCATCACCGAGGCCCCCATGGCTCCCCCTTCATGCTCCGTCAGGAACGCGCCCACGTGCGGTATCCGCCGTCGAGGTTGCGTACCTTCTTGCCGTGCTGGGCCAGGATGCGCGCTGCGAGGTACCCCCGCAGGCCGACCTGGCAGTGGACGACACACTCGGCGTCCACCTCGTCGAGTCGGGCGCGGAGGTCGTCCAGCGGGATGTTGATCGCGCCGGGAATCCCGCCGCGCCGGAACTCCCCGGGCGTGCGGACGTCGATGAGCTGGACGCCGCTGGACACCAGGTCGTCGATCTCGTGCCACTGGACTGTCTCCGTGGTACCGGTGGCGAGGTTCTCGGCGATGAAGCCGAGCATGTTCACCGGGTCCTTGGCCGAGCCGAACTGCGGGGCGTAGGCCAGTTCCAGGTCGGCCAGATCGGACGCCGTGAGCCCGCCCCGCAGCGCGGTCGCGATGACGTCGATCCTCTTGTCGACACCGGCCTCGCCGACTCCCTGGGCCCCGAGGATCGCGTCCGTCTGGGCGTCGACCACGAGCTTGAGCGACATCCCCTTGGCGCCGGGGTAGTAGCCGGCGTGATCGTTCGGGTGCGTGTGGATCACGCGGAACGCCCGGCCCTCGGCCCGCGCCCGCTTCTCGTTCCAGCCCGTGGCGGCGGCCTGCAGGCCGAACAGCCCAACCACGGCCGTCCCGAGCACGGGGGCGTAGGCGACGTCGCGACCCGCGATGACGTCGGCGACCAGGCGGCCCTGGCGGTTGGCCGGGTTGGCCAGCGGCACCAGCGTCTCACCGCCGGTGTGCAGATCCCGCTTGGCGACCGCGTCGCCGACCGCGTAGATCGAGGGGTCGGACGTCCGCTGGTGATCATCGACCAGGATCGCGCCGCGCCCGGAGAGCTCGAGCCCGGCGGCCTGGGCCAGGGCGGCGTCCGGGCGGACACCGATGGACGCGACGACCAGCTCGGCCGACAGCGTCCGGCCGTCTGTCAGCGTCACTTCGCCCTCGTCGATCCTCGCGACGGAAAGGCCGGTGATGACGGTGACCCCGTTGGCCTCCAGGCGCTTCTGCACCAGGGCCGCCATCTCAGGGTCGAGCGGGGCCATGATCTGGTCGGCGAGTTCCACGACGGTCACGTTCCAGCCCCGGTGGGCGAGATTCTCGGCGACCTCGAGCCCGACGAAGCCCCCACCCATGACGACCGCCACGCGCTCGGGCTGCCAGCCGCCCTCGACCTCCCCGATGCGACCCTCCATGGCGTCGACGTCCTCGATGTTGCGCAGCGGCAACGCGCGCTCGGCACCGGGGATCGGCGGGACGAAGGGCGTCGCCCCCGGCGACAGCACGAGGACGTCGTAGGACTCGCTGAACTTCTTCCCCGTCGACAGGTCCCGCACGCGGACGGTCTTGGCGTCCCGGTCGATCG